>JARRRC010000071.1:0-16514 GCA_037381105.1 Desulfobacterales bacterium | reverse complement strand
CTTTGAGATTGAAAAGCTCAGGATATCGGCGCTCAGATTGGCCGATGCGGCAGAAGCGGCCGCGCCTACGGGTCCGGCCGCAATACCAACGCTGCCTCCCAACTTGAAGCTGTTGCCGAGAAAAGCCGTTACCCCTCTTTCGGTCATCGCCAGGAGGATCACTTCCGAAGCCTCTGCCCCGGCCTGGAATCCGAAACTCACCTCACCGACAGTGTAGAAGGCCGGACCGGCCCATGGCCCGTCCATCTGTTGGCGTGTCAGCAGCACGCCGTTGCCCCCCGACACACCCAGGACTAGCGCCCCCTTGAGGACCTGAGGTGCGATGAGCACGCCCCTGGCTGTTTTGGCCAGGTCACGAAAGGCGGACATGTGGGGGTCGGAAGCAAAGTTCTGAAGTGTAAGCCGGGCTTGGGTTACCAGCGCACTTGACTCTTCTGCATCGTTGATATAAGCTTTATAAAATAAGCATGGCGCCTTTTATGAAAATATATGGCGATGGATCGGGGTTATCGAAAATTCACTTGAATAAGACCTTTCAAATTAAGATCAGACAAGGCCTATGCCAAGTTTAGGGATGCGAAACCTGGGTAAAAAATTCTTTAAGAGTGATTATCCTTGGATGAAAAATTATTTTTGAGTATGGATTTTAATATTTTCGTCGGTGTCTAATAGAGAGAATTGAAATGAGATGCCGCGATAAAATTGAAAATTTCAAAATTCTGAAATTTATAACACGTGTCTATTCCTCATCTTCGGGATAAAACGTAAAACTTTCGGTCGATTTTTCTGCAAAGAATTTTAAAATGTTGACTTCTTTTATTTCTTCTACATCTATGGTTGGACGATCAGTATTTTCATTTAATACGGAATCCCTTAAATTAGGATTTTGACGAATTAAGATGGTAGCAACTTTTTCAGCTTCCCGGGGTTTCTCGGCCTTTATAAATTTCGTGGCATAAAACCCGAACTTTTTAAATTCACCGTCAAGATTTAAGAGGAAATTCTTCCCATGAAGTTTAACCTTGAATCTTTTCATTCGTTTTCCATTGTGGAGAACATTAGGCATTAAATATTCGTCGTCATAATAAGTACTTTTACCAGCATACCAATTGCAAGTCAATTGATTTCGATTCCATACACCCTTAAAATGAAATCGGTAAATCCTTTTAGGTGAATTTGCCCTTTGTAAAAAACACGATAAATGCGAATCGGGGATGTCCTTTCGTTCCCAGTCTCAGCCCGGCACTTAAGATTGAGTCCTATAAAAGGTTTTGAAACCATTTCCAGTCATTTGACAACCGGTCCTCCCCCGGCCCCGATCCGTTTGATCCTGCTAACCATGTCTTTGAAACTGATCCGATTGTCCGGATTTTGATTGATAATATTTACACCCGAAAAGCCTCCTCTTTTTACAAGATACTCTGTATCGCCCTCCCTGATGGTACCGTTGACCTTAAAAACGTCGTTTTCAAGAGAAGCCCGGATACCGATCTTTTCATAGGGAAATGTTTTGAAAAAAGAGGCAAAGGCACCTGCCAATCCCATGAAAGGGCTCTGCCCCCCACCGATTTGCGCAATGTTTTCTACGGCCTTAATGCTGATTTTTTGGGGAACTCCCTTTTTTCGTACCGTTTCCAACAACAGATTGAACCTCTGGGGCTGGCCGTAGGCCATCTCAACATTACGAAGTTCACCCTCTAAAACCCCGTCTATTTTCCCGAATGCGGTATCTGTAGTCATTTCAGATAGTAAAAGATTTTTCCATTTTGCGTTGAATTTGAAGACCGGTGCCAGCGTAAAGATCCCCGAAGCACCCAAATCGGATAAAGTGATTCTGCCGCCGAATACTTTTGCCTTGAGTTCTCCCCGGCTGGTAACGGTGTGATTTTCATATCGGACAGGGTCCAGGACGCCGATTAAGGAACCTTTCAAGGGACGCGTCCAGATTCTGGACAAAAGCGGCTGCAAATTTATTTTGTCAAAAGAAAGGCGCGTTTGCACGGAAAAATCCGGACCAAACAGATTGTTGGCATGTACGAACCCGAAACGGAGATCTCCCCCGGGAACCTTGATAACGGTCTGAGATTCCACGGACATCCGATTCGGACCGGAATCCAGAGGAAGATTCAGTGGTTGTTCCGGCAAAAGGGGAGCCATCACGGATTGAAACTTTAACCGACCTTTGAGCGTTTTAACGGGGACGTTTGTCAATCCGGTTCGGAACCAAACGGGCATATCAAGATGAATCCCTTTTAAAGAGATCCCTTTTTCAGGCAAAGAAAGAAATCCCTCAAGCCATCCGATGCGTCCCTTAACTTCCCATGTATCCTGAAATTTCTTTAACTTGAATTCACCGGAAAGGGTTCCTTTTGTTTCAAGGGATGCCAGAAAAGGTTTTTCCGTTTTATAGGGCTCCTGCAGGAAATATTTAAATATTGGTTTCACGGGCGTCTGCGGCAGCGTTGCCGTGAAGTCAACATCGGCTTTCGAGGTATCTTGCTTAAGATACCCCTGAATTTTAAGGGGCAGGATGCCTGTTAGGTCGAATCGAAGCCCCGAAAGCCCCAGAAGTCTTTTTTTAAGATCCCAGAAACCGTTGCAAGAGGTAACAATAGGGTGTTTTTTCAGGTTCAGATAATAACGATCATAAAGGGCTTCACCGGTTTTGGCATCCAGGCCGGCGGAAAAGGTAATCCTGGAATGCTTTAAATCCACAACGCTATCGACTCCCGTTTTCAGAAAAATGTTTTCTCCCATAATGCTTCCATTTTTGTTTTGAAAAACCAGATCATTAAAAGACAGATTTGCCTGTATCTTCCAGGGACCGTTATTCTCCCCCTTAACCGCCACGTTTAGATGGTGCTTTTTTAAACGAACGGAAAGCAAAATATTTTTCAGCCCCAAAGCCTCGAATCGGGTCTCAGGGAGAATAACAGATTTGTTTTCCACATCGATGCGGCCATCCGGGATATGGACGCGGATGTCCCCAATCGAAATAACCTGATTTACGGTGTTAATTTTTGCCTCGGGGATTTGCGCGGTCAAATCTGTGATCTCGATTTCAGGATATCGGCTCGAAATTTCTCGTGCCCTGACATTGATATCCAAAGGCGAAAGCGGCTTCGTTTTCTTTTCCATCATGGACAGACCACCGACATGAAGTTTTAGGGGAGCAAATGTGATCTTTTGTCGGTTCATGTCATAAGTCAGTCCGGTTTCAACGGTCAATAATTCAGCGGCAGTTACCGAGACGGGCAATGATCCTGTTTTTTTCACATCAGGGGAAAATGCAATATCTTTAAAACGGGCTTTAAGATCTTCAAACTTAAAATTTTTATGGGAATGGACATACGTAAATTTTGACCCGACGTCCACCCTTTGGATCCCCAGTTCCGGACCTTTGACTCTCATTTGTTGGGATTGAAGCGTGCCGTCGAATTTAAGATGACTGATGTCAAAGGTTTTATCGAAAAGGATATTCACATTCGGTGCCGTAAAATTCATATTACGAATCGAATTTTCGACATTTAAAGCAAACGACAAGGAAAGCAATTTGTCGGCACCGGCTATACCATGGATTCCATCGGCACGGATCGTTAGGTTGCCTGCGGCGGCCGAGATGCTTCCATCCAAAAGCTCACCGGACTGAAATCTGATGTCTCGAAACAAAAAAAGGCCGATAAATGCCCGAGCCACTCCGCCCAAAAACGAAGGGCTCTTTTTCATCGGCAAGATATCGGGCGAGCTGAGCCATCCGGGATAAAAATCAAGATACAGGCCCTTAATCCGTATATTCTCAAGAATGAGAGATCTGTTGCCCCACGGACCTTTAACGGCCATATCCGCTCTGATAAAAGGAATCTCCATCGAGAAGGATTGCCGGGGCTTTAAAGGTTTAAAAAGAACACCCTTTGCTTCCAGGACCAGCGGTTTAAGAGTATAAGAGAGGGTTTCTATGGAACATGATACTCCCGTTGAATTAGAGAGCGATCTTTCTATCATCGGCTTTACCCGGTCAGGATGATCATAGAGATAAACGCCGATGCTTGAAAGAAGAATCACAACAAAACACAGCACAATACCTGAAACCAAAAAAATTTTCTTAATCAGCGCCATCGTCATCAATTTGAGGGGTCGGGGAGTTTTTCTTGTGAATCACATAGAAACTTGATATAAAACTTAAAACAGGTGATAATATGCCGAATTATGGTTCACCCCACATGCCGGAAAACTCTTCCTCGTCTATCCATACAAGCATGATAGCGCCGGGTGTCCTTGGAGTCAAGATTATCGGCAGGCTCGATTCGATGAGTACGGGCAATATCTGGCGTGCGACAAGCCTTGAGCTTGACAGAACCTCACCCAAACAGGTTATCGTCGATGCTTCTGAAATTGAATATTGTGACGGTTCCGGCATCGGTTATTTGTTTGGGATTCGTCAGCGCATGGAAAAAAGCGGCGGCGATTTAAAGATTCGCGGACTCCATGCAGAATTTCAGCAGCTCCTTGATCTTTTCCATCCTTCTGAATTCGAAAAACTGCCGGAGATTCAACCGGGCCCCATCAGCTTCTTTGAAAAGATCGGACGAGCAACCTGCCGAATCTGTGAAGAAGCTTATTCATTTCTCGAATTTGTGGGAGAAGCAGGTGTGGCGATGGTCAAGGCTTTGCTCAATCCAAAACTGGTGCGTTGGAAAGACGCATTTTTAGTGGCGGAAACCGCAGGCGTAAATGCACTGCCTGTTATTACCCTCATCGGCTTCTTGATGGGCCTGATCAGGGCATTCCAGGCGGCCATTCCCATGCGTCAGTTTGGTGCCGTAATCTTTGTAGCCAACCTCGTCGGACTCTCCATGGTCAGGGAACTTGGACCGCTCATGACCGCCATTGTCCTGGCCGGACGGTCCGGTTCCGCCTTTGCCGCGGAACTCGGAACCATGAAGGTCAACGAGGAAATAGACGCGCTGATCACCATGGGTCTCGATCCTGTGCGATTTTTGGTGATTTCCAGGATCCTTGCTGCGGTTGTCATGACGCCGCTTCTCACTCTCTATGCAGATCTCATCGGCGTGATGGGAGGATCTGTTGTCTTGCTCTCTTTGGGTTATTCTTTATCCACTTATTTTAAACAGATTTTCTCCATGGTGAATTATGTAGACTTATTGGGGGGGTTAATAAAATCGATTGTTTTCGGTCTCTTGGTTGCAGGTATCGGATGTTTGCGGGGTCTGCAGACTGAAATCGGCGCCAGCGCCGTCGGTGAATCCACCACCCGGGCGGTCGTCGGCGGAATTGTATTGATCGTTGTCACGGACGGCATCTTTTCGGTAATTTATTATTATCTTGGCATTTAAAAGCTTATGAACCCGATTCAGGATACGATTATTCAAGTTGAAAAAATTACTGCGGGTTATAAAGATATCCTTGTATTGCAAGATGTTTCCTTTGAGGTGAAGCGCGGTGAAATTTTCGTCATTTTAGGTAGCTCGGGCAGCGGAAAAAGTACCCTGCTAAAATTGATGATCGGTCTTAACAAACCGGTATCCGGAAGAATTTTTATTGAAGGACATGATATCGTCTCTGCTGAAGGCGATGACCGGCTGAAATTACTCAAAAAGTTCGGCGTCATGTATCAAAGGGGAGCACTTTTCGGTTCCATGACCCTGCTTGAGAATGTCCGGCTCCCGCTGGAGGAGTTTACCGATCTTCCGGATCCGGCCATGGATCTCATTGCTCGCATGAAGTTGAGTCTGGTGGGACTGAAAGAATTTGAAAATCTTATGCCGGCGGAGCTCAGCGGAGGAATGCAAAAGCGTGCCGCCATAGCAAGAGCCATGGCCCTTGATCCTCAAATCCTTTTTCTGGATGAGCTTTCTGCGGGATTGGACCCCATTACTTCGGCGGAATTGGATCACCTGGTTTTAAATCTCGCCCACAACCTCGGCATTACATTTGTCATCGTAACCCATGAGCTTTCAAGCATTTACGCAATTGCGGATCGGGTCATTATGTTGGATAAAAATCTCAAAGGCATCTTGGCAATAGGCCGGCCGCGGGATCTGAGGGACCACAGCGAAAATGAGTTTGTCCGACGGTTTTTTAACCGGCGAGGGGTCTCCGAAGTATCTTCAGAAAAATTCTCGTGATGTGCGTCCGGTATCTATCATCCGAAACCTGATAATATGATTCAATACATCCTTGATCGAGAAGAGATATGAAGGCTCAAGCCAATTATTTTAAAATCGGAGTGTTTGTTGCCGTCGCATTGGTTATCGGGGTGGTTTCGATCATTGTACTGGGAGTGGGATCATTTTTTCAAAAAAAGATTCTTATCGAGACCTACTTTAAAGAATCGGTGCAGGGCTTGGAAGTTGGGGCGCCGGTCAAATTTCGCGGTGTCCTTGTCGGTAAAACAACGGAAATTACCCTGGTGGGAAAGGTTTACTCTACCGAATACCAATATGTTCTGATTCGAGCGGCACTGTACCCGGATATTTTCAGAGTGACCTGTACGCCGGCAAACCAAACCAATCTGAAAAATGAAGTCAAAAAGGGATTGCGGATTCGACTGAGCTTCCAGGGACTTACCGGCACCGCTCATTTAGAGATGGATTACATGAAACCGAAACTCTACCCGCCTTTGAAAATCGATTGGAAACCCAAGTATTGTTATATCCCCTCCGCACCCAGCACTCTCCAGCGCCTCACCGTTGCTGTGAATAAAATATTGAATAATTTGGAAGGCTTGGATTTCAAAACCATTGCACAAAACTTCAACGCTTCCTTAAAGGACTTTAACCGGACCCTGTCACAGGCGAACCTGGGAAAGGTCAGCGAACAGGCGGAAGCCCTGCTTTCGGAACTCAGAGAAACGAACCGCCAGGTTGATGAAATCCTAAACAATCCAAAAATAAAAACCCTTTTGCCCGACGCCGCGGCAACCATGGCCGCCGCACGTCAAATCGTGGAAAACGCAGAGAAGCCCATGTCACAATTTGTAAAAGCTCTCAAAAAAGTTTCGGCCGACATAAAAAGACTTTCACCCCAATTGAATATCATTACCGATGATACCACTGAAAGCGCCGCTCACTTGAGAAGGATTCTTCGCCGTATGGATAACTTTCTTTCCGACGAGGAGCCGGATATTGAAACGACCATTGAAAATATCAGGCGCATTTCCGATAACCTCAGAGAAATTACCGAAAACGCAAAGAAATATCCTTCGCAATTGCTGTTCGGCGAACCCCCGCCGCATTCGAAGACCGGAGAAAGATAATGAAGATAAAAACGCTTCTAATTTTCTTTATTGCGAATTTAACGCTCCTTTTCCTCTTGACGGGATGCTTCAACTTCAACAAAAGTTTTCCCGGAAAACATTTTTTTATGCTGACCGTGTCAAGGAAGGAAAAACCGTCGTTGTTAAAATCGAATATGGTTCTCAAAATTCAAACATTTCGTGTTTTCCCCCAGTTTGAAGGCCGGGAGTTTGTATACCGCAAAAGCAATCTCATTTATGAATCGGATTTTTACAACGGATTTTTTATTTCTCCGGGTTTAATGATTGCCGAAGATGTCGGAAAATGGCTTATCGATTCAGGCCTGTTTAAATATGTTTTGCTTGGCTCAAGCCCGGTTGAACCGACCCTGAATTTGGAAGGCGAGGTCAGTGCTCTCTATGGAGATTACAGGGATGCCAAAGCTCCCAAAGCTGTAATGAAAATACAGTTTTTCCTTATTCGAAATGTATCTTTTCGACCGGTCATCGTCTTTGGAAAAACATATCACGAAAAAATCCCTTTAAAAGGGAATTCTCCGGATGCATTGGTGGAAGGCTGGGACCTGGCCCTTGAACACATCCTAACTCAATTCGAAACAGACTTAAAAGACCTCCATTTAAATGAAGGGAAAACATCATGAAAAAACAGAAATATCCTCCAAACCACCCGATTCGGACACTCTTGACCCTGGGCAGGTTCCTGACCGCCGGGATCATTATCGCTGCCTTGTCTGCAGGCGGATCATCGACGTCCTTTTCGGCAATACATGCTGCAACACCTCCAGGATCTTTTTCATATCTGGTTCAAATCGCCAATCCATCTGTGGTCAATATCAGTACAGTCAAATTCATTAAGGAGGAACGAGAAATCCCGGCACCCTTCGGCCCGAACGATCCGATGAGAGATTTTTTTGAACGTTACTTCGGAGGTCAAATGCCTAAAAAGTACACTCAGAAGAATTTGGGCACCGGTTTTATCATTGACGATAAAGGCTTTATCTTGACCAACAACCATGTGGTTGAACAGACCGATGAAATCAGGGTGCGCACCGCGGATGGTAAGGAATTTGACGCCAAAATCGTCGGCCGGGATCCGATGACGGATCTGGCGCTTATCCGTATCAAAGCGGATACGCCTTTCATTCCACTCCATCTGGGCGATTCGAACCGGCTGGAAGTCGGCGACTGGGTGATTGCCATCGGGAACCCTTTTGGTCTGGGAAATACGGTGACGGCGGGAATCGTCAGTGCCAAATACCGACAGATCGGCGCAGGCGCTTACGATAATTTTATTCAAACCGACACTCCCATTAATCCGGGCAACAGCGGAGGTCCTCTTTTGAATACCGACGGTGAGGTTATCGGCATCAACACGGCCATATTTTCCCAAAGCGGGGGAAGTGTCGGCATCGGATTTGCCATGCCCATCAACATGGCCAAAGACCTTCTGCCCCAGCTGAAAAAAGGGAAGGTAATCCGGGGATGGATCGGTGTCACCATTCAAAAAGTGACTCCTGAACTCAAAGATATGTTCGACCTTCCGGATGAAAAAGGCGCCCTGGTTTCGGATGTTGCTTTAGGAAGCCCGGCTGATGAATCCGGCATCAAGCGCGGAGACGTTATCGTTGGCTTTGACGGTAAACCCATCAAAGAAAGCAGAGAACTCCCGTATATTGTCGCCTCAACGCCCGTGGGAAAAACGGTTCCCGTTGAGGTTATTCGCAACTCGGAGAAAAAGAGCCTTCAGCTCAAAGTCAGCGAGTTGAAGACAGCAGAGGAAGAATTCCAACAAATGCCCAAAGGTGAAGCCGGTTTGGGATTGACCCTTCAGGAGATTACGCCTGAACTTGCACAGCAATATGATTTAGCGGAAACCAGCGGTCTAATTGTTGTCAATGTCGAAAACAACTCTCCGGCAGCCGATGCCGACTTAAGGAGCGGAGATATCATTCTCGAGATTGATCGTATGCCGGTTAAAAGCCTGGCGGCGTTCAACCGTAAGATACGCCATTACAAAAAAGGGGAAACGATCCTCTTTTTGATCAATCGCGACGGATCTTCGCTTTTCCTTACACTCACGATGCCCGGACAGACCGTCTATTGAAGTCGAGTGTTTCCATCGATCGGATTTATGTTGAGCCATTGACATAATATCCATGAAATCCTCTGTCTTTCTTTATGAATACAAAATTTCTTCATCGCCTGGGGCCTCTTGTTGGCCTGATCCTTTTTTCCGTTGCCCTCTGGGTTCTTCACCAGGAACTCAAAGCGTACCACTTACGCGATATCGTTCAATATCTTGAGAATCTTTCCACGCATCAGCTTTTAAGCGCATTGATCCTTACGCTTTTAAGCTATCTTGTCATGACCGGATACGACTTTCTAGCGATTAAATACATCCATCATCCCATCGAATATTCCAAAATCGCCCTGGCATCTTTTATCGGCTATGCCTTCAGCAACAACATTGGGCTTTCCATGATCGCCGGTGCATCCGTTCGGTACCGCCTATACTCGGGTTGGGGACTCTCGGCTTTTGACATTACCCGGGTCGTTACCTTCTGCACGGTGACGCTATGGCTGGGCTTCTTTACTTTGGGAGGACTGATTTTTTTGCTGAAACCGGTTGCGATTTCGAAAATCATTCATCTTTCTTTTGGATCTTCAAACCTGATGGGAATACTCCTTCTTTTGATTGTTGCAGCTTATTTCGCAGGAATTGTCTTTCGAAAACAGCCGATCAAAATCCGGGAATGGGAGTTTTTTCTTCCTTCTGTTCGTCTCTTTTTTGCCCAAATCGGAATCGCCATTATTGACTGGGCACTAGCCGCAAGTGTCCTTTATGTTTTGATGGCGCCGATTTCGAGTCTCTCCTACCTGAAATTCATCGCCATTTATATGATGGCTCAACTGGCGGGTTTGATAAGTCAAGTTCCCGGAGGCTTGGGTGTGTTTGAAACGGTCATTCTCTTGCTTCTATCCCCGTATTTACCGGCTTCTAAAATTTTGGGAATCCTTGTCGCCTATCGAGGCATGTATTATCTTTTTCCCTTGGGCTTGGCTACCATATTACTCGGCACCGAGGAATTTCTTCGAAAAAAAGAAAAAGCCCAGCGTTTTGTCAGGCTTTTCAGCCTCTGGGTATCGAGCGTCCTGCCGATACTCATATATTTCCAAAACCTTTCATCTCTCCACGAGTGGGCGATTTTCTTGAAATTTTTGAAATCATAGACATTAATCAGTCTACTTAAAGAGCTGGTAACCTGAGAGAATTATCTGCTCTTCATTTTTGACGCTGAATATTCTTACCATTGTGCTTCTTTTTTTGGGAATTCTGGCTTCGATCTTTAAGGGGCTCGATTATGAAGAGGCGATTATCCTTTTAATTATCCTCGTTGCAATTCTTCCCAGTCACCATCATTTCTATAGGAAAGCCTCTCTATTTAGCCAGCGTTTCAGCCCGGGTTGGATTATCGCCATTATCATTGTTTTTGTATCTTCCATCTGGCTGGGGATGTTTTCTTACCGGCATGTAGAATACAGTGAGAGCCTCTGGTGGCGATTTACCTTTTCGGCCAATGCGCCTCGGTTTCTTCGTGCATCTGTCGGAGCTTTCGTCATTGCTATCTTATTTGCCATTGCCCGGCTGCTTCGTCCGGCGCCGCCGAAGCCCGTCTTTTCCGGGCCTGAAGATCTGTTCAAAATAAGCAAAATTGTGCAACAATCCCGCTCAGCGATTGCCAACCTCGCCCTGCTCGGCGACAAAATGGCACTTTTTAATCAAACGGAAACCGCTTTCATCATGTACGGCATTGAAGGTCGAAGCTGGGTCAGCATGAGTGATCCTGTCGGACCCGAGGAAGAATGGCCGGACCTTATCTGGAGCTTTCGTGAAATTTCCGACCGTTACGGCGGACAGACCGTATTTTATGAAGTTGGACGAAAAAGTCTCCATTTCTACCTCGACCTCGGACTGACCTTGATTAAACTCGGCGAGGAAGCCCGGGTTCCTTTATCCGGCTTTTCGTTGGAAAGCAGCGCGCGCAAAGGTTTTCGCTACACCATACGAAAACTCGAAAGAGAAGGCTGCCTTTTCGAGATCATTGCTCCGGATAAAATCCCCTCTGTGTTGTCGACGCTAAAAAGAATTTCCGATGCCTGGCTTGAAGAAAAAAATACGCATGAAAAAGGATTTTCACTGGGCTTTTTCGAAACAGAGTACTTGAAGCGATTTCCCGCGGGCGTAGTTCGGAAAGATGGAAAAATTATTGCGTTTGCCAACATCTGGCAGAGCGCTGAAAAATATGAGCTTTCCATCGATCTGATGCGTTACCTTCCGGATGCACCTCATGGCGTCATGGAATACCTTATTATCCAAAGTTTGCTCTGGGGTAAAACGCAGGATTACCAATGGTTCAACCTGGGCATGGCTCCCCTGTCAGGACTCGAGGACCGTGCGCTTGCCCCCCTCTGGAACCGACTGGGTGCTTTTGTTTTTCGCCATGGAGAAAATTTTTATAACTTTCAAGGACTGCGGCAATACAAAGATTCCTTTGACCCTGTCTGGCAGCCAAAATACCTTGCCTGTCCCGGTGGCATGGCCTTGCCGCGCATCCTTGCCAATCTTGCCGCCCTCACCTCCGGCGGCATANNNCATTATACTTCTTCTCGCCTTTTTATACAAAACCGGCCTTTGCATGTCCCAAACAGAAAATCAACAACTTGATCAGAGGTCACTTCCCGGAAATTTGGCTGATCTGCCGCTGGTTGTTCTTCCGGCTAAGGGATCCGGCACCTCATCCATGGCGGTACTCCTTTCAGGAGACGGCGGATGGGCCAAAATCGATAGAAAACTGGGCAATTTTTTGGCCGGAGGCGGCGTTCCGGTGGTCGGATTAAATTCACTCAGATATTTCTGGAAAAAACGCACACCAGAGGAAGCCGCTGAAGACCTATCGCGAATTCTGCGGCATTATCTTGCCCTCTGGAAAAAGGAAAAGGCTGTTTTGGTGGGCTATTCTCTAGGTGCGGATGTCCTTCCTTTTATGGCTGATCGGCTTCCCGGAGAAATTATAGAAAAGGTGAGTTTGATGGCGCTTCTCGGACCCGGGACCCATACAGATTTTGTCTTTCACGTCACTGAATGGCTGGGAGCTACCTCCAAAGCTGCACGCCCTGTTTTACCGGAAGTTGAAAAATTGATAGGAATGAAAGTGCGAATACTGTGCTTTTACGGAAGAAAGGAACCCGATAGCCTTTGCAACAAACTCGAACCAAATCTCGTACAGGTTGTGCCCTTGAAGGGCGCACACCATTTCGGAGGCAATTACTCAAAAATTGCCGAAATTATTCTAAAAGAAATAAAATAGTGAAAATGCTATTGATTGCTTGACCCGTCGCCCGGTTTTATTTATATTTCTTGAAAGGTTTGGAACCACTTCTATGCATTATCAGTTAAAACGAAAGGAATTTAACATGTCTATCATCACCATCTCAAGAGGATCCTACAGTCATGGAAGGGAAGTCGCCGAAAAGGTTGCACAAGAACTGGGTTACCAATGTGTATCACGGGAAATTCTCCTTGAGGCATCCGAACAGTTTCATATCCCGGAAATAAAGCTGCTTCGGGCGATTCACGATCCATTCTCCGTATTTAATCGATTCACTTACGGGAAAGAAAAGTACGTTGCCTATATACGTTCCGCCCTATTAAAGTGCGTACAAAAAGACAATATTGTCTATCACGGCCTGGCGGGTCATTTTTTCCTTCAAGAGATTCCGCATGTCCTCAAAGTGCGCGTTATTGCGGACTTGGAAGACCGGGTGAATGAAGAAATGAAGCGCGAGGGAATATCCGCCGAGGAAGCACAATATATACTGAAAAAAGATGATGATGAACGTCGCCGATGGGGTCTGCAATTATATGGTCATGATACCATAGACTCCAGCCTTTACGACTTGGTTGTTCATATCAAAAGAAAAAAAGTGGATGATGCGGTGGATCTTATTTTATACGCCGCAAGAATGCCTTGCTTTCAAACAACAGCCGAATCTCAGAAGATTATTAATGATTTGACGCTGGCCGCCGAGGTAAAGGCCGCTCTGGTCAACGAGTACCCGACTTCAGAGGTTACTGCCGAAGACGGCTCTGTCCATGTTAAAATAGAGGCCCGCTTGAGTCACCAGGCAAAAACAACAAATGAAATAAAAAGTATCTCAGAGGGCGTAGATGGCGTTAAATCCGTTGACGTATACGTGTCCCCTTTAATCGGCGTCGATTAAAGAATTTAATGATATCCGACGAAGGATTCGTAAGATAGGGAATAACCATGAAATTCGAAGACGCCCATTTGCCGCCGGTTCAAGGCAGCAGCACCCTGAAACAAGAATGTGAATTTGTTCCTGAGAACATTATCATCAATGAAATTCAGCTTCTTTTAGCTGAAAAGAGAACCTCACTGTCAACCATGAGGACCGGAATAGCGGTTTTTGTCCTGCCGCTCTCTGTTTTAAGTGTGCTGATTGCCACTTCAAAATACTATAATGTCCTTCAGGTGGTTCATCTGATCGTACCGCTGCTCGTTATTTGTGGGATAATGGTGTTGTTGGGTTCATACCTGATTATTCGGGCGATGCTTCGAATGCGTCGCCATGATAGTTTAATCATTCGATTAAAGCGAAAGCACCGGTGGATCGCAGAGTTTGTCGATTGAATGTGCATTGCCGGGATTGATAATACCGCCACATTAACAAAACAGACATCACTGCTTTCCTCATTTTTTGCCTGCACTCGGAAAGACAAATGAAATATAGAACAAATTCTATTTTTAGCGTTCTTCTGTTTTTTACTATCATCGTTTGGATCATAGCGCCCTGTTACGCAGCGACGCAGACGGCATCAAAGAGCGAAGCATCCCAAAAAACCATTGACCATCAAACGAAAAATACCCAAATCCCCCCCACAAAAATCAAAGCACTGGATAAAGCCGGAGAACGTATTGGAAAGGGTATCGACAAATTCAGTCGCTCGGCTTCTTTAAAAATGGGCAAATGGATCGAAGTTGACGTTTTTGCCGGAATCACCTGGCTCAAACTGCTCTTTTGCCTATTTTTGACGTTTATGGTGGTCATCGTCGAGCGGGTGGTTCGATGGCTGATCAATTCGGCAATTCGAAAAATGACGGTTGAAGGAGAGGCTGTTTCATGGCGGCAGCATTTTCTTCAGGTGCTTGCTCGTCCGCTTTCTCTTTTTATCTGGTCATATGGTATCTATAGCGCCCTTTCACCGTTATATGTTAATTTTACGGCACCCGATGGAAGCAATCTGGTACATACCGTTGCGCAAAAAGCGGCTGATGTCGGCGGAATCATCGCCCTTTTCTGGCTCATCCTCCTTTTAATCGGAATTTTGGATGTGTACCTGAAAAAATGGGCGGCTGCTACCGAAAGCACCATCGACGACATGCTGGCTCCCATTGTCGGCAAAACCCTTCGGCTGTTCATTGTTATTATCGGCGGTATAATTATTGTTCAAAATCTCACCGGACTAAAAATAGGGCCCCTGCTTGCCTCTCTGGGCATCGGCGGTTTGGCCGTGGCTTTGGCAGCCAAAGACTCCATCGCCAACTTTTTCGGAACACTCACCATTCTGTTTGACAAGCCGTTTCAGGTTGGCCAGCGGATCACTATTGACAAATATGACGGAATAGTGGAATCCGTGGGGTTTAGAAGCACACGAATTCGAACATTGACCGGCCACCTGGTGAGCATTCCCAATGACAAACTGGTTAACTCTTCACTGGAAAACATCGGTGAACGTCCTTATATTCGATGGCTCACCAATATCGGTGTTACCTATGATACACCCCCTGAAAAGGTGGAAAAAGCCGTACAAATCATCCGGGAAATTCTTGAAAACCACGAAGGGATGAAAGAAGATTTCCCGCCGCGGGTCTTTTTTAACGGTTTCAACGATTGGAATTTGAACATCATGGTGATCGTTTGGTATCATCCTCCCAATTACTGGGATTATCAGGCATGGCTGCAAAAAACCTGCCTTGAGATCATGCGAAGGTTTGAAATCGAGGATATTGATTTTGCTTTTCCATCCCGTACAATCTACATGGCCAACGACGATAAACGCCAGCTTAAATTAAAAATGATTAAAGGACAAGAATCCTGACCACTATTTAAAGGAAGGAATACTTTCTTATGCCAAGGTTCTTTAAAAGACAACTTAAGAAGGCGGGAACATCTCCGGGAACACTGATTCATATTGGTGAACAAAAGGTGGATAAAGCCCGAATCACCGTCATTGACTATGATGAGACGCATCTGAATGAAAGTGTGCTCGACGATATTGAACTGGCCTTTCCGCTTAAAGACTCACCTACGGTCACCTGGATCAACATCGACGGATTGCATGAAATAGACACCATCGAAAAAGTCGGCCGACATTTTAACCTCCACCCGTTGGTTCTCGAGGACATTTTAAATACCGGGCAACGACCCAAAACCGAGGAATTTGAATATGTTATTTTTGTCGTTCTAAAAATGCTTCACTACAACGAAAGTTCCGAAAAAATCAGATCCGAACAGTTCAGCCTGGTTCTGGGACCCAATTTTCTGATTACTTTCCAGGAAATCCAAGGCGATGTCTTCAACATCGTCAGGGAGAGAATCCGCAAACCCAAAACCCGAATTCGCAAAGCAGGATGCGATTACCTGGCCTATGCACTTATTGATGCCATTGTGGATCACTACTTTTTAATCCTTGAAAAACTGGGTGAAAACATTGAAACCCTCGAAGAGGATTTGCTTGAAAATCCCAGCCCCGGAACCTTGCAAACCCTTCACGAAATGAAACGAGAGATGATCTATCTGCGCAAGCAAATCTGGCCGATTCGGGAAATGATCAACGGCCTGGTGAAAGGGGAATCCTCCCTGGTCAATGAAACCACCAGTTTATATTTCAGGGATGTATACGATCACACGATACAGATTATCGACACCATCGAATCGTATCGAGATATTCTGGCCGGCATGCTGGATATTTACCTGTCCACCCTGAGCAACAGAATGAACGAGATCATGAAAGTGCTGACCATCATCGCCACCATCTTTATTCCCATCACCTTTATCGCCGGCATTTACGGCATGAACTTTAAATATATGCCGGAATTGGAATGGCGGTGGGGATACTTTATGGTCTGGGGAGTGATCGCCGTTATTGTGGGAT
>JARRRC010000070.1:0-7842 GCA_037381105.1 Desulfobacterales bacterium | reverse complement strand
GTTCGGCCTAAATTCAAACCATACCTGTGAAGACTTCAGGAAGGCTCCTGTGGAAGCCCAAATCAACTTTTTAATGAGCCATGAGGGGCTGACATCAGAATTGCAAAATGAGATGATCCAATACCATCTTGAAGATAAAGTAGGTGATTGTTTCTACAATAAGGTTCGAAAATGCTCGGGCGCCGAGCCGATAGGTGATATGTATCGTAACTGTGCCGAGAGTCTATCCCGTTATTAACTTGTGATTGCAGGAACTAAAAAGGGGTAAGCCCACTTCGTCCAACTCCATTGATCTGCAAGTATTATGCATGGAATATATTGGATGGGGTTTTACTGCTGTGAAGCAATGTCGTATGTTTTACCCATGTATCATGTTATGTACAAACGCTTCAGCCTGATCGATGCTAAGCGTGCTCATGTTTAAAACGAGACTATACAGTGTTGGATTATCATAGTCCTTTCTGCCGAAATAACCATAAAGATTAGCCCGTCTTTTATCCATCCTTTTTATCATCTGAATCGCTTTTGCGCTTGAGACACGATATTTTTCCTCGATGAATTTAATCCGATCCTCTTCTTTGGCGATAAGCAATAAATGGTATGTATCATCGCTATCATGTAAAATATACTGTCCTCCTCTGCCAACAATAACGGTATTTCCGTCCTTGGCAACCTTGGGAATGATTAGGTTCAACAAATCAACATACTTAAATCCATCAATATATCTCTCTTTATTACTTAACGGAAGTTCCATTAAGCTCGTTCCAAAGGGATTGAGCCTTGAGATAAATCTTTTCACTTTGTCGCCCGATTCCGTTTCTAAGATTTTTTTCCCCTCGGGAGAGACAGATGCCTCCACTACGGCCCTTTCGATGATATCTTCGTCAGCATAATAATATCGCAAGGTATCGGCAATTCGTCTACCAAGTGTTTTCCCTGCTGCGCCAAATTGGCGTGATATAGTGATAACAGCCATAACCTTTTCCTTTCAAATGTCTTTGAGATTTATTCATTTAAGTCGTTTTCTCAACATTGAATGATGGAATTTTTGTGAATTCCTTTTTTAATATATGACATATAGTCGTAAATGCCAGAATTTTTTCGTTTGAAATCCACAATTAAAGACCTGTTTTGCTGCTATGAAAACGGAACAAAACGATCATCGACCTCTTTATAAGGGGGTTGCGTCTTTTGCAAATTTGTATGAAATAATATATGAATTGAAAATTAACATGCTTGAACCAGCATTGATGGCAAATGTTCATCGGAAAATAAACCGCCAATTGATAACCCTATATCAATGAGGCAACGCCGATAAATTAGGGAAAAATATGTTAATATTAAAATGTTCTGCATGCAAAAAGAAACTCTGGAAATATGATAAAATCGGTTCCGGTGAGGGTTTAAAATGAAAAAAACAAAGTATCCAGTAATTTTCATCCTGATAATATTCTCTCTAATCTGTTTTGTCGGCAATTCATACTCCTGGAATGATGAGACTCATATCGCCATAGCAAAAGCAGCCGGATATATGAAATGGTACAATGCCGCCGGCGCAGATATGGCCAAATTGAAGGCCGGCAAAATAGAAAGTTTAAATCATTTTGCGGATAATCCAAGGGGAACGACCGTTACACCCGAAATGGTTTTTCAACAAGTTAAAAAATATAACCATACAGACGATCCAAAGGGGCACCTGTATGGCGCGATTATAGCTTCGCTCCGGAATTATTTTAAAGAAAAACATGAAGGCAAATATGGCGAATATCATCTTGCCTTTTGTGTCCATTATGTTGGTGATCTGTCTCAGCCCCTTCACAATACGTTGAATAATTTTTACAACCGCAAATATCATAAAATAACCGATGGCATCATCAATGATGAAGTGCCGGATAATATGGATAAGATTAAACTCTATCCGATCAAAATAGAAACCGAAAAGGACTTGGCAAATGAGATTGCAAGAATTGCGAATCTTTCACTCCAAAAGGGACACCAAATTCAGGATGAGAAGAGATTGTTATCGAAACAAGAGGCCTATGAACAAATCAGTCACAGTGCTTCATTATTTAAAGCTATTTTGGGATATGTTCGAAAGGTTGATCAGCAATAATCTTTTCAGGCAAAGAGGATAAGTCCATGTATACTATTTATACGGACGGCAGCAACCAAGTATCTATAATCTGTACCAAGTGCAAACTTGAGCAAAATATTGATGTCACGAAATTAAAGGGGACTCAAAAAAACCTTAAGGGTAAATGCAGATGTGGTGAACCTTATCAGTTCAACATAGAATTCAGACAGAGATATCGTGAGGACGTCAGGTTGTCCGGTGAATACTTTATTCAGGGAATAGAAGAAAAAGGAGAGATAATTGTCAGGGATCTTTCAATGAGTGGAGTTCAGTTTGAATGTCTGAATCCTCACCATATTTCGAAAAATGATGAATTGAAATTGAAATTTAATTTAGATGACTCAAAGAGAAGAGAAATCCGAAAATCTGTCAAGGTGATATGGGTTGGAGACCGTACCGTCGGTGCACATTTTATTGAAACAAAATTATATAAAAAGGAGTTAGGATCTTATCTGCACATTTTATGATCCTGGAATCAACCACCATTCACATTTACCTAAAAATATAATGGGGCTGTTATGAAACAATGCCGTTTTATTTGCTGGTTCCTGATGTTATCAATATTTATGGGCTGTGCTGCAATTTCTCCTCACCATTCGGAGTTTGCCTCCAAAAACTCTCTTCCGCACCCCGAGTTTATCTCTAAAAATGTATTTGATTTAAGACCTGGAATGACCCAAAAAGAAATTGAGTCAAGATTTGGTTCGCCGGATAGGACTTCAAAAATGACCATGGGAACGAAAACACCGGAACCTTGGTCAAGCCTTATATATTATTACGATATGAGAAAGGATCGGATAGGAAGATATAAACATATTGTCTATACCAATACATTTTATTTTGTTTTGGATATCCAACCCCCTCTTTTACGTTCTTGGGAATTGGAATTACTTTATCCTGATAAGATAATAAAATGACACTCCAAAAGCTCCGACACGGAATCAACAGTTGCCAGGTTTACTTATTTCGAGATATTGTTTTCCAGATAATTCCTTAATAAACTTCAAAAATCTATTGGGCCTCATCTTTTATACCTCTTTGTCCTTTTGTCTATCGAATAAATTTTTCTTGAATTACGATTATCCATTGGTTACTTAAGTTAGACAGCAACCCAAGCAACATATGAAAGGAGAGAGCAATGACGGGGAAAAATATTATTTATATGATTGCAATTGGACTGTTTATATCGTTTGTTGGAGCTTGCACAAGCACCAATCTCCAAGTCAAATCCGTTGCCGAGACGGAGAATCCCAGCGATCAAATTAACCGTCTGGAAAATGGTCTGGCCGTCGCTTACAAGAATCAACTCAATGTTCTGGCTCCCACTTGGTTCGCAAAGGCCCAATCATCACTTGACGAGGCCAAAAAGGGGCTTAAAAAAGGAGAAAATCTGTCCGAAATTTTACGCAATACCGCCGAAGGACAGGCCCGGCTTCGCAAGGCAGAAGAGATCGCCCAGGTTGTACAAACCACCATGGGTGATGTGATTAAAAGTCGCAATCTCGCACGCGAAGCCGGTGCTGCAAAGTTGGGATATGATTATACCGATGCCGAGCAGACATTTTTAAGTCTTACAAGAGCGATTGAAAAAGGTGATCTGGCATATGCTGAAAAACGCAAAGCAGGGCTCGCCGAGACCTTTCGCGGTCTTGAACTGCGTGCCATTAAAGTCGAAACTCTTGGAGAGGTTCGCAAGCTCATCGAGCAGGCCCAAGACAGCAAAGTTGAGAAAATAGCGCCCCGGTCTTTTAAAATCGCTCAGTATAAACTGTCTGAAGCCGATGCATTTATTTCTGAACATCCCTATGAGAAGGAAATGATGCATCAAAAAGCCAACGAAGCTTTGTTCATGTCTCAGCGGCTCTTTCAGATCGCCGATCAGAGTGAAAAATTTAAAGATATGAACCCGGAAGAATTGGCACTGTGGGTGGAAAATATTTTGTACGACATAACGACCAAACTTGAAGCCACAGACATGCGCAACCAACCTTATGAAATACAGGTGAAAAATATACTCGCTTCGATTGAAGCGCTTCAGAAAGACCGTCAATTCATGTTTGAGAAGGTCAAGGCGCTAAAGTCGGAAATAGAGACCAAAAACTCACAAATCGCAGATCTTGAGGGCAAAACCCGGGAACAGCAAATTGTTAAGGAGCGCCTGGCAGCAGAAAAGCGATTCAATCAATTGTTTATCGAAGTTCAAAATCTTTTTAGTTCAGATGAAGCGGAAGTTTACAAAAAAGGGGATTCACTGGTCATACGTTTAAGGGCGATTCAATTTCCTGTGGGAAAAAGTGTTATCATGCCGGATAATTATCCTCTTCTCAGTAAAATCCAGCAATCTATCCGGATATTCGGCGAACCGGATGTGACCATTGAAGGTCATACGGATAGTACCGGTTCAAATGAAGTTAACGAGCATTTATCCCAACAAAGAGCCGAAAGTGTTCGTCAATATCTTTTGGCAAACAAGACTTTGCCAAATAACCGAATCGCTGCGGTGGGTTATGGATCTTCAAAACCTTTGGCTTCCAATGAAACCAAGGAAGGTCGTGCTATAAACCGTCGGATTGATATTATTATTAATCCCTTGGTCCGGACTATTGGAAATTAATCTCTTAATCTTGCAATAAAGATGCACTTATCACGTCCATAAAAATCGTATGAAATCGTTTTTCAATCGGGCAGACCCTTTAAACAGGGTTTGCCTTTTTTAGTTTTGTTTTGAGTCGGCTTGTCATCTCATCCATTTTATCATCGGCAGACCAAACATAAATATATCCGTTCACATATCTGCATCAATATTTTTACAATAACCGTCAAATGTTTGACGGCACCTGTATTTCAGCTCAATGAATAGACAGATATAACCTATTGTAATATCTAGTTTAAAATTAAAGTTAGTTTTATGGTATGTATCCTGCATATCGATAAATACATCATCAAAGATATCACAGTACCTTTTGGGCTACCATTCAGTGTGGGAAATAAAGAATATGCAGTAAAAGAACATGGATTTATTAAAAATGCAGATTATCATTAAATATGTATCGTGGAGATGAAGTTTGGAAAATCCGATTCAACCCATAATAGACTCATTCGGCCTTATTGGAGATTCTGAAGACAAACCTTCCGGTCTTTTTGGGCAGACACTTTCTATTGACAGAATTCATCTAAGTATTAATTTAAGTTTAAAGCTTCTCTGGTGCATGTATATCTTATATTCCGGTCACCTGCATAATGATGCAAAAGGAAAAATAAATTAGACGTGCACCGGTTATAAATACGGCATTTAGAGAAGCTTTATATCGGCAAGGGATTTGTAGGATGTTTAACTTATCTCCATAACCTTTGCTTGGGGTGATCCAAAAGGGTCACCCTGTTTTTTTCTCATTTAGTCTATTCCTCAATTTTCCCGGAGCATTTGAACGTAAAATTTTCCTATCTGTTTACCCGTTTAACAATCTTCTAAGATTGCTTTAATGTTATTAAAACATCGGGCGTTTAAAAAATAAACCAACATACTGGAATTATAGGGGGCGATCATGAAAGATTGGATTCTTTTTTCATTTTTTATTAGCTGTATAATCTTCGCCTTTATTTTTTCATTGAGCACGATTTATTATTAGATTGAAATTATGAAAAAGTTTTCATAAATCTTATGAAGCTTACCTCACAACTCCAGATATTTTGGTATGAAGCAATACTGCTAATCAGGCCTCTTTATTGGTATAACCATATAAATTTACTCAAAAATAAATTTCATTATGCCACAAGAAGATGACTTAGCATGGTTTTTGCAATATTAGTAAATGGTAGTTAAGCAAAGGAAAGCTTTCCGATCGGAAGTTAAAAAACCGCATTCACTTGACTACCTTCCCCTTATAGCCTCTGGGTAAATGTAGCCCCAGGGGCTTTATTTTTTGGAGGTATGTTGATAGCTGTATAAACATTTGATATTAAAACCGTATTGAAACTAAAAGGATTTGGAACATTATCTGGGCGCATAATTTGACCTCATTGAGACGACATGCTTGAAAGAAAGCATCAACGACTCAACGCGACGACTTAAATTTACACGTTAGATCTTCGGTTTACACCAATCCTACTTCGTGTCCATCCATAAATGGTCTTTTTGTCCAATCAACGAATTATTATCCAGGCGGCGGCTATTCTTAGGACAGAAAAAAAGCCTAAATTCCCGGTAAAGGGACTTAAACGATTCTCGCAACTTGGCTGTTCAATTTTTCTGAATTTTTTGATTTTCAGTCATACAATATGTGGCAATTTAG
Source organism: Desulfobacterales bacterium (assembly GCA_037381105.1). Lineage (GTDB taxonomy): Bacteria > Desulfobacterota > Desulfobacteria > Desulfobacterales > UBA11574 > UBA11574. The sequence goes on along the minus strand of JARRRC010000070.1, from coordinate 1,416 downwards.
TTTAATATGCTACAATATACACTAATTCAACAATATTTTATATTAATTATATATAATATTGGTTGACATATTAAAAATGCATACTATTGAATAAGTATTATTGTCCTGTGCCAATCATCCATATCAAGCAATTAAAGGAGAAAATCATGAAAGATTTCATGAGAGACATCATTCCTTTTGTATTTATAATTGCCTGTGTTTTATATGTGGTTTTAACATAATTTTATTTAAGGCCAAAGTTTCACACATTAAAATAGCTGTAAATCCTTCTTGTCCTCCTGAGGCGCAAAGCGGATGATACCGCAGGCTAAAAGTTCCGCCGAATGGCGGAACCGGTCTGCTACACGGTACCAACTTTGCCGAAAATTGAAGATGCGTCAGTTGCGTGTAATGCGAGATAAAGCTAAATTTTTAAAACGGCTTTAAATCAATCGCTTAATCCTTTGAGACTTTTCAACCGATTTTTTTCTCAATATTTAACCCAAAATATTTTAAACCCTGTCAAATAATGTCACTGTAACTGCTTTATATCGGCAAATGCTTTTTTGTTAACTTTTGCTGTTTGTATTAACTGTCTGATATTTAATGGCTTATGTGCCTTTTAGGTTGCCAGAACGAATTTGGCATGATTTCTGCTATTATAGTCGGCAATCTGCAATGATTAAGATTCATCAAATACCTTTAATAGAAAGAAGAAGAATTTTATGGTGATGGACTAGTCCAGTAGGTTTAAGGTGTCAGGCAGCGGATATTCAAATTGACGACCGGTTTGCGAAACATTTTATAAGAAATTGGTGTTTTAAAAAAATCTTGACTCTATAATTTAGGATATATATTTATGAACTTGTAGAAGATGAAGAGACTTCGTCCTTCATTTTTTACCCCCACTAGCCCCTGGATAATCTCCAGGGGCTTTCTTATTACATCCGCAATACGCTTGTACGCTCCAAAATTCACTTCTACAATTTAAGCTTGCCAATTAATGGCATTTTTTCTGACCAAATTTGTCAAATTCAAATCGTTATAGATGCCGGCAGATGATTCCTGAATATAGACTAACCCATTGGAATTACTAGCTAGTAAAATCTTCTTGGCAATTTTTATTTTAGATGTTGCACGATTTTTGCACGTCACCGTCTGAATAAACTGGTCAAAAATAAATGTCCGAAACCAAACCTGATGGAAAATTTTATCAACCCATTGAAAAGGAGGTAGCAAAAGAACAATTAATTCTTTGAGTTTTTCTTAAATTCGGCTTTTTTTACTGTGGGGGTAAAAAATGAAACGAAGTTTGATAATAGCAGTGCTGAAATCTGACTCCCTTACGGGTCAGATGGGCACGATGTCTTTTTCAAAAACACGACATCTCTTGATGCATATTTTTGCGCGGTAACGTCCGCATTGGGAGATGTCGTG
>JARRRC010000069.1:0-14368 GCA_037381105.1 Desulfobacterales bacterium | reverse complement strand
TTAACTTCGGCTTGTTGATCATTTTCCCAGTGTATGCGGGGTATGGTTCAATCATTAACCATCTGCTGATATGGCAAACCTGATTTTAGAAAATGTATCCAAAAGATTCGGCGGACTTCTGGCTGTAGACCGGCTGGATCTTGAAGTTACAAAAGGAAAGATTCTCAGCCTGATCGGCCCCAACGGGGCAGGGAAAACAACGGTTTTCAACATGATTACCGGCGTCTACCCTCCAAGTGAAGGAACGATTTCCTTTCAAGGAAAAAAACTCAATCATCTGAGAAGCCATCGCATCATCAGCCGGGGCATTGCCCGGACATTTCAGAATATTCGTCTTTTTAAATCCATGACAGTTCTGGAAAACGTCCAGGTCGGCATGCACTGCCGGACCAGGAGCGGGGCATTCCGGGCCTTGTTTAAATCACCTTTTGCCATTCAAGAAGACAAAAAAATCATCGAAAAATCTTTGGAGATCTTAGAGTTTTTGGGCCTGGTCGACCACTACAATGAATATGCATCAAATTTAGCCTACGGTGATCAGCGTCGCCTGGAAATTGCCAGGGCTGTGGCCACACGGCCTGAAATGCTGCTTCTTGACGAGCCGGCAGCCGGTATGAATCCGAGTGAAACCGCCGAACTGATGGAATTGATACTGAAACTGCGTGAAACCGGACTCACCATCTTTTTGGTGGAACATGATATGCGATTGGTGATGGGCATTTCAGAAATGGTTATTGTTCTGGACCATGGCCAGAAAATTGCCGAGGGGTCGCCGAAGGTGATTCAACAAAACAAAAAAGTCATTGAGGCCTATTTGGGCACTCAGACAAAAGGAAACGCTTGAACGTGGTGTTCAAGATCGTGAGCCTTTGGTTCGTGTGCAGACTTATTAACGGTAGTAAAAGGAGGTAGTATATGAAAAGGATTGGAATTGTTGCGCTATGTCTATTATTGATGACGGGATTCAGCAGCATGGCAATGGCAAAGACGCTTAAAATCGGCACCTTGAGTCCATTGACCGGGCCCTATGCACAAGACGGCACGGACATCCTTCAGGGTGTTAAAACAGCGGTTGCCGTTGTTGAGAAAGCTGGTGGCATTCCCGGGTTTGATAAAATAGAGGTTATTCCCGGTGACAGCGCCTGCGACGGCGGCAAGGCTACCATGGCGGCCAATAAGCTGATTAACAGCGGCGTAAACGGGGTCGTCGGCGCTTATTGTTCATCTGCGACCATTCCGTCTTCGGTGCCTTTGAACGAAGCCAACATTATCCAGATTACACCGGCTTCAACCCACACCGATGTGACCGCGCGCGGGTTCAAGCAGATTTTCAGAATGTGTCCCCGGGACGATGTTCAGGCATGGTCAACAGTCAAATTCCTCGAAGACGGCCTTAAAGTCAAAACTCTGGCGCTGATCGACGATCGCCAGACCTATACCGTAGGACTGACCGAAAACATCACCAAGTTCGCCAAAGAAAATAACAAGATCAAGATCGTTGCCTTGGAGCACATTACGCCCGGTGACAAGGATTTTACGGCAGTGCTGACCAAACTTAAGAAAGTTAATCCGGATGCTATCTATATGGGCGTTTATCAGCCCGAAGGATCGCTGATGGTGAGACAGGCCAAGGCTTTGGGCATTAAGGCCAAACTGATCACTGAAGATGCAGTTTATCATCCCAAATTTATTGAAGTGGGCGGGAAAGCTGCCGAAGGCACGTTCCTGACCTTTGCCAAGGCCCCGGACACACCGGAACGAAAAAACTTTGAAAAAACATACATGAAGATGTGGAACGCTAAAAACGTGGGATCCTATGGTTACTATGCCTATGATGCCGCCATGGTATTCATGGAAGCGGTCAAAAAAGCCGGCACAACGGACACAGCAAAAGTTGCCGATACCATCCGGAATAACACCTGGAACGGGGTTTCCGGTAAAATTCAATTCGACGAGAAGGGCGATCGTAAGTTGGCTCACGTCATTTGGATTGTCAAGGGCGGCAAATTCGTACCGTATTGGGACCCAATGACGGAAAAATATTTCTAGAGTTGTATTTAATAGACCGGGGGCCCCAGAGCCCCTGGTCTGTTTTCACCGCCACTGCCGGAAAATGCAACCGAAAAAAATGTGGCAATACAGGTTTTGAATGGGAAATACGTCTTTCATTATTCAGCAACTGATCAACGCGTTGTTTTTGGGAAGCATCTATGCCCTGATCGCCTTGGGTTATACCATGGTTTACGGTATTATCGAATTGATCAATTTTGCCCACGGAGAGCTGTTTACGGCCGGTGCGTTTATCGGTATCATCGTTTTGTCGGCTTTGCAAAAATTCGGTTTTGTTGAAACCCATTTTGTTCTGACGCTGTTTCTTGTTTTCGGCACCGCCATGGCTTATGTGGGGGTACTCGGCGTTGCCATCGAACACGTGGCTTATAAGCCGCTGCGCAATGCATCGCGTCTGGCGGCGATTCTAAGCGCTCTCGGAATGTCAATCTTTTTGTCCAACGGCATGATGCTCAGCCAGGGCGTATCCGACAGGGCTTATCCGGCTATTTTCGGTTTGAAAGGGTTAACGATAATCGGCGCAAGGGTCACTTACGGTCAGGTTTTTATCATTGTTTTATCTCTGGTTTTAATGGTGGCCCTGAACATGTTTGTCAAATGGACCAAGCTGGGAAAGGCCATGCGGGCCACGGCTCAAAACCTGAACATGGCCCGGATGCTGGGTATTGATATCAACAGAACCATCCGGGTCACTTTTGTGATCGGACCGGCCCTTGGCGCTGCGGCAGGAGTAATGGTCGGCATGTATTACGGATCGGTTCGCTTTGACATGGGCTTTATTTACATGATCAAGGCATTTGCTGCGGCCATTTTAGGGGGTATCGGGTCTATTCCCGGTGCCGTGCTGGGTGGAATGATTATCGGTGGGGTCGAGGTGCTCTGGTCGGCATTTTTGCCCAGCGAGTGGAAAGACGTGACTACCTTTATTGTGCTGATACTGGTGCTTTACTTAAAGCCGAGCGGTATATTGGGCGAGCATGTCAGTGAAACAAGGGTCTGAAATGGCGAAGAGCGAACTCAAAAAGTTTATCCTCTATTCTTTCTTCCTGGCGATTCTTATCCTGCCGATGGTCGGTTTCCCCAGCACCCATTTTGATGCAAAAAGAGCCTTTGCCGTATGGGGGGTATTTGTCGGTGTTCTTGCCCTTGGAATGTTAAACAAGGTTGTGCGCCAGAGCAGCGCCTATCAAAATAATTTCCAAGGCCGCCAGCCATTAACGGATCGGGTATCAACGCAATTTAAAAAGATACCTGCCAGGTATTGGATTCTTATGCTGCTGGCCGGCGTTGCAGTGTATCCCTTACTGGCGAATAACTACATGGTGGATGTGGGGATTACGTGCCTGATCTATATCGTTCTGGGACTGGGTCTTAATATCGTTGTCGGACTCGCGGGTCTGCTGGATCTCGGATATATCGCTTTTTATGCGGTGGGAGCCTATACCTACTCTTTGCTCAATCTGAATTTCGGTATGTCTTTTTGGCTCTGTCTGCCGATCGGCATGCTTTTAGGAGCTGTTTGCGGATGCATTATCGGGTATCCCACCCTCAGGATGCGCGGCGACTATCTGGCTATTGTTACCATGGGTTTCGGAGAGATTATTCGTCTGGTTTTAAATAACTGGGACAAGCTGACCAAAGGGCCCAACGGCCTGCTGGGCATGGCCAAACCATCCATCATGTATCCCTCATTTTCAGACGGCGGTTTAAAGTGGGCGACCTACACACTGAAATCTTCTGAAATCTTTACATTCCCTTTACTACTTTATATTCCTTATCGCCGTCTTGACGGTCATTGGTGTTCGAAGGCTCGATAATTCCCGTATTGGACGCGCATGGGTGGCGATTCGAGAAGATGAAGTGGCGGCGGAATTGTCCGGGGTTCCGACCACCTGGCTGAAACTTCTCGCGTACGCGATGGGGGCTGCATTTGCTTCGGTGGCGGGCGCGTTCTTTGCCGCCAAGCTGAGTTACACCAATCCCAACTTTTTTATTTTCATGGAATCCTGTATTGTCCTTTGTATTGTGGTTTTAGGCGGTACGGGAAGCATCCCCGGTGTCATACTCGCCGGCATTCTTTTGATTGCGGTTCCGGAGGTTTTTCGAGAGTTTCAAGCCTATCGAATGTTTGCATTTGGTCTGGCAATGGCGACAATGATGGTTTTAAGGCCGGAAGGTCTTATTCCGGCATCGCGACGTAAAGTTAAACCTTCCGAAATAACGATAAAAACCGCTGAGGACTTAGATGAACGCTACCAGGCAGCCGATTCTCGAACTTGAAAACGTTCACACCTATTACGGGAATATTCATGCCTTGAAAGGCATTTCTTGTGCGATTCCTTCCGGTGATATCGCCTGTTTAATCGGTGCGAACGGCGCCGGCAAATCAACCACCCTGTTAACGATATTTGGTGTTCAGCGCGCGGCCAAGGGTGAGATCCGATTCAAAGGCCGTCCGATCCACCGTTTCCGGCCCGAGCAGGTGGCGGTTCAGGGGATTTCCCAGGCGCCCGAGGGGCGGCAGATATTTCCCCGGATGACAACGCTGGAAAATCTGGAAATCGGCGCTTATTTGCGCAATGACAAGGCTGAGGTGGCGAACGATATGGAATGGGTATTCGGCCTTTTTCCGGTTTTAAAGGACCGGGCCCGTCAACTGGGAGGCACCCTGAGCGGCGGCGAACAGCAGATGCTGGCCATTGGCCGGGCCCTCATGTCACGGCCGGAGCTCTTGTTGCTGGATGAGCCGTCTCTGGGCCTGGCCCCCAAACTGGTGGAGCGGATTTTTGAAACGATTTTGGAAATCAATAGAAATGGGGTGACCATTTTTCTGGTGGAACAGAATGCTCACATGGCGTTGAGTATTTCAAACAAGGGATTCGTCATGGAAACCGGCCGAATCGTTTTGACCGACAAGGCTGTGGATCTTTTAAAAAATGAGAAGGTCAAGAAGGCGTATCTGGGAGAGTAGAACCTCAGTCCTTTTGCCTTTGCGCTCGGATAACGCTCGGTGCCTTGTCGTCTTGTTCCTGCTTCAATTGAAGCAGTATGATGGATGCGATAACAATGACGCCCCCGATGATCTGCGGGATTTCCATAATTTCGTTTAGAAAGATATAAGATATTACACCGGCGGTAATGGGTTCGAGGGTGGCGGTGATACTGGCCCGGGTGGAGCGGATCAAGTTGATGCCCTCCAGATAGAGGCCGAAGGGAACAAGGGTTCCCAGGACTCCGATATACAGAATCCACACCCATTGCATGGGCGAGTAAGTATGCATGAAGGCTTCGAGGGGAGGGTGCAGGATGTTCCAAACCACCGCGCCGAAAAGCAATGCGTAAAACAGAACTGTCCAGGGGTTGTAGCGGCGCATGCCGTATTCGCCGTGAATCGCATACCAGGCAAAGGTGACGGCTGATAATAGGCCGCTGATGATTCCCACGATATTCATGGAAAGAATCTCTAAATTATAAGCGCCGACAACCAGATAACAGCCCAAAGTGGCGCCGATCAGGGCGATCACGGTTGTGCGGTTTAGCTTTTCGCGCATAAACACAACAGAATGCAACGCAATAAAACTCGGGGCTAGATACTGAAGCAGGATAGCGGCTGCGACCTTTATTTTGCTGATGGTAAACAGGTATGTGAACTGGACGCCGGCCATCCCCACGGTGCCGAAAAGGATAAAATACACAATATCCTTACGGGATATTTTAAGTAGAGAAGTAAAACGTATCAGAAGGCAAAGGAACAATAAGACCGTCGAAATGGTCAGTCGCAACTGGACCAGTTGAAAAGGGGTAATGCCGCTGTTAAACAAAAACTTGGCCGATGATCCGGACAGCCCCCACATCAAAGCGGCCAGAACAACATAAAGATAGCCCCAGCGATAGTTTTTAATCGATTTTTCGGATTTCACTTTCTGTATATCATTATATTATTGTATTAACGTGTTGATAACGCAAAAAAATAATAAATCAAAAACATAAAATAGTTTTCACGTTTTGTTTAAGATCAATTAGGGTGATAGTACATGGCGAATGCCTTAAAAGAATAAAAATACTACTAAACCGTTAAGGAAGATGTCAAACGCATTTTTTCCTGAGCGAAGGGTTTCAGATTGTAAAAGAGGATAAAATATAAATAGAGTTCCAATCTCATGGGTGTCAAAAGCGGCAAAGAACCATTTCACGGCAGAAGGGGGACATTATGCATATCGGAGTTTTAAAAGAGATCAAAACCAAAGAACACAGGGTTGCGGTGACGCCGGAAGGCGTCGAGCAGATGCGCGAACATGGACATGGGGTGCGGGTTGAAACCGGCGCCGGTATTGGATCTGATTTTTCCGACAAAGAATATGAAAGCGCCGGAGCCTTGGTTTGCGGTTCTCCAAAAGAGATTTACCGGGATACCCTTTGATACAAAACGGGCAGATTCTGTTTACTTTTTTTCATTTTGCCGCATCCTTGGAACTCACAAAGGCGGTTATCGAATCAGGAGCCGTTGCCGTGGCCTATGAAACCGTGGAAAAACCAAATGGTTCTTTGCCGCTTTTGACACCCATGAGCGAGGTTGCGGGGAGACTGGCCGTCCAGGAAGGCGCAAAATACCTGGAAAAGACCTATGGCGGCCGCGGTGTGCTTCTGAGCGGGGTTCCGGGAGTCGATCCCGGTACGGTTCTGATTATCGGTGGTGGTATCGTCGGGACCAGCGCCGCCGGAATCGCCTGCGGCCTGGGGGCAAAGGTATATCTGCTCGACACCAATCTGGACCGGCTTCGTTATCTGGCAGATATCATGCCCAAGAACTGTTTTCCGGTCATGTCAAACCCGCCGACCCTCAAAAGTCTTTTAAAGGAAGCTGATTTAGTTGTGGGAGCTGTCTTGGTTCACGGGGCTGCCGCGCCCAAATTGATTACCCGCGATATGTTAAAGATAATGAAGAAAGGATCGGTTATTGTTGACGTGGCGATCGATCAGGGCGGGTGTGTTGAAACGGCAAAGCCCACCACACACGACGATCCCATCTATGAAGTCGACGGCATTGTTCACTATTGTGTGGCCAATATGCCCGGAGCGGTTGCATATACATCCACAAAAGCGCTTACAAATGCAACCTTGCCGTATGCCCTTGAAATTGCGGACAAGGGATATGAAAAAGCGGCAAAAGAGAATCCGGAAATTGCAAAGGGTATTAATATTTTCAAAGGGAAGGTCACTTATAAAGCGGTGGCCGATGCTTTTGGGTTGGCGCACAGTCCGCTGGAATCGCTGTTATGAGCCCTTTGAAAAACGTCCTCTTTTTTCCAATCCCTGCGTCAGGCTCAAATTTTAATCCTCGAAATACTAAATATATGTCTGTTGTTAAAATTTTCGCCTTTCTTGGTCTTGAAAAGAATTGAACATTTTTCAAAGGGCTCATTATATATAATATTTTGAAACTCTTATTCAGATATTTCGAGTTAGTCGTTGGATTCCACAATTTTCAGCAATTCATCGAAATCTTGGATAATATAATCTGCACCTGCATCTTCAAGATCCCTCCTCAGGCCATCTTTGTCTGTTGATGATTTAAGGATTCCGATGCCGATAAATCCGGCCCTGGATCTTGAGGCGGCCATCATGTCGTCGGGCATGTCTCCAACATAATAATATCCGGTCACCTTATTTCCCAGGGCTGCTTCAATGGCATCGAGCATAAACGGGTTGGGTTTGCTGAGGGAAACTTTATTTTGATTTTGTTCCAATTGTTTTTGCTCTTCTTTGAGGCAGTCGTCCAATGTTAACATCAGTGTAAAATACTTTTTTAGATTAAAAAAATCGAGAGGATAATCTGCTTCCATTCGGGGGCGGCCGGTGGCGATGGCCAGAATATTATGCCGGGCCAGGCTTTCGAGAATCGCCACATCAATCAGCATAGATTCCTGATCGATGTATCCTTTTTCATGAAATACTTTCGACGGAATTTGATAGGTGGACTCAAAGAGCTTTTTTCCGAGATATATTTCTTGAAACAGCTGTTTAATGACATTTCCGGTGCCGACATCGCCGTTATAAAGGCTGTTTATAAAATCGCTTGATATTCTCCCCTTTTTATCAAGCAGCGAAGATATTGGATTGTTTTCTGTAAGCAAAAAGCGGGCAAGATCGGCAACATCGCAGCGTTTAATGGTTTTTTTATAATTGGTCCATGGGTCTGAATCCCGGTATTCCATGGATTTTCGGACCTGCGTGAACAAATGATTGATAATTAAAAATGTTAAGTCCCAGTCATTATTCAAACCGCCGCTTTGTTTTACTCCGGCCAGATCGGCTTTTGAGAACAAAGGATCCGGCAGATTTTCCCACGAAGCGGCGCCTTTAAAAAAGAGCCTGGCAGCCGTTCTGACCGCCTCTCGGTACGATCTTGACACATCGACAATTACCCCATCCATGTCGAAAACGATTAATGCCCGGGATGCTTTCTTTTTGTTCATAAGTGAAAATAGGGTTCAGGGTTCAGGGTTTTTTTCCCAGAGACTTTATCAGCGCTTTTAACATTACTTTCAAATCCTTGCAATTTATTTTGCCCGTTTTGAAGAATATCCCGTGGGAAACAGTCGCCATCCTAATTAAGATCATGTCACAAGATAAATCAAACCTGTCAAAATATGACACATTTTTTGCCAAATATTGTCGTCAAATACTGTCATTTCCTTTGGTGCGCCGGAATTGGTTTCATCTATAACATATTGAAATAGTTGCAATAGTAATTTTTTATCACTAATATTTAAAATCTTGCACGCTTTTTGCATCTACCCGCTTTCAAATAAATAAAAAGGTTTCTCGGGTGTACGTGCATCTTTTCAGCGGGCATCTTCAAAACAATAAAAAATAGTAAAGATTCGACCCGGTGTAAATAACGGCATTTAGGGAAACCATAGATTTCGGTAGGGTATCGGTGGTGAGGTAACCTATCTTCATAACCTATAAAGAGGGGCGATCTAAAAAAGATCGCCCTTTTTCTTTGGAAGGGGTTTCAAAACCTCCCCACATACTCGATCTCTGTGTCGGACAGAGACGTCCAATCCTCGAAATATTCCCGATATGGATGCTTGTCCCGATTTTTTTAATCGGGGCGGTTGGTTACCTCAGTCCGCCTTTTTATCCCGCTGGATTTTAGCGGGGTCCCTTGGGTGCGATTGAAGGTTTTGAAACCCCTTCAGACAATTTTAAAAATTTATTTGGGATCTATTTTTGAAGACGGCACGGCAATTAAAGTGATCATTGCTTTTGCAACAAGTTTCTCCTGATCTTTGGTTTGAGAAAAGATTTCCGACTCAGAAACTTTGATCGTTTTACCATTATTGAGAACCCGGGAACGGCAGACAATGCTTTCCCCTGTCGCGGGTTTGAAAAAGTTAATTTTGAATTCAATGGTCAAGATTCGTTCTGTCTCGGAAACGGTTGTATATGCGGCATATCCCCCGGTATGATCAGCCATGGTTGCAATAACCCCGGCATGGACAAATCCATCCTGCTGGCTGTGATCCGGGTGTATCTCCAGACGTGATTCGAACCTGCCGTAATCCGCTTTGACAACCTTGAATCCGATGGCCGCCGGAAACCCTTGAACATAATCTTTTTTTAAAAATTCGAGCCGTCCATGATCCATAAGTTTCTCCTTTTTTCTCAACAGTAGTCCTTCCCAGTTGGCATATGATTATATTTCATGTAAAGTAACATTATTATGAATGATGAACAATTTCGTCAACTGCTTAATCGATTTCAATTTTCATGGACGGGATACCGCAAGGTGAGAAAGGGGGTTAAAAAGCGGATACACCGGTATATGAAATCCATGGAATGCCACACAATGAAAGACTTTCTTGCCGAATTGGATCGAAATAATGAGGTTAGAGATCACTGTGAACGTCTGTTGACGGTTTCCATCAGCCGTTTTTTTCGAGACCGGTCATTATGGCAAGGGCTTCAAAAACATATTTTGCCGGAAATTATGGATGCCGGCCGGGAAAAAGTCAGATTATGGTCGGCGGGATGTGCATGCGGCGAAGAGGTCTACAGTTTTAATATCATATGGGATTGCATCAGCAGCACGTATTTGCATGTTCCGGATCTTGAAGTGCTGGGCACTGACATCAATCCCGTTTACCTCGACCGGGCTCGCTCCGGTATTTATCCTAACAGTGCTCTGAAAGAAGTCACAAAAGAAATCCTTTTCAAATATTTTGACCAAAAGGGCGGGAAAAAACTGTTTGAAGTGAAATCCTCATTAAAGAAGGGAATTACATGGAAAAACCATCATTTGCTTTCCGAGCCTCCTGAATCGGAATTTGATATTATCTTTTTGCGAAACAATATCTTGACCTATTATGAAGATCCGCTGAGAAATAAAGCTTTTAATAATGTTTTGAAGGGACTTGCATCAAACGGAATTTTGGTTATCGGGTGCCATGAAACAATTCCATTTGAGGCATCGAGTCTCGTCAATGTTGAACCATATGCCTATGTCTTTAGGAAAAGAAAAAAATAATATGGTTTCAATAAAAAAAGACAGAGGACAACATGTGGAGCCCTCTGTCTTTTTAATTGAGGTGGGTTATAAAATTTCGTCTATGAACGATCCTACCATCTTATCCGCAACAGCTTTATTGTCTATGGTATAGTTGCCGGATTCGATTCTTTGTTTTAATTCGGCGATCTTATCTTCCCTGACATCCGGTTCTGACTCGATAATTTTCTTTGCCATTTGAGTTTCTTTTGAGGCTGTGGAAAGGTTAACAATTGTACTTTGTTGAGTCTGATCTTTTTCTTGAACCTTCTGTTCGTCTTGAATCTGTGATCCTGTTATTCCCTCCATTTCATTTTGTGCAGGTTTAGGGAGTTGTTTGGTAATTTCATAGTGAATGATTCTGTTGTCAATTTTCATTGTAAGATCCTTTTATTTTTCACTTCATATTTTTATCAATGATTTCTTTGGTAATTTCTTTTAATTTATTGGTTAAAAAGTTCGAATCATCAATGGAAAGCGATTTTACGGTTTCGCCGTTTTCATCAATTTCTTTGAATACCAGCCCATCGGAGTTATCCTCGGAAACGGCAAGATGTGCGCCGTATTCATTTTCAAGTTTTTCAAACACCTCTTTCTCAACCTTGTCAAAAGGTCCGAATTGCGTAATCTTGTCGACAATATTCGAAGTGATATTATCGATAATTGTTTTTCGCCTGGCCTTTGCAGAGATGCTGATCTTATCATGAAGCTGAGCATCTCCCTCTTTCGGTCGGCCGACAATTTTGCCCTGGCGAAGCTGATCGCCATAAACCCGCAGGACATTGTTGACTTGATAAGCTGTTATGAGCATGATTCGCCACCTCAATTTTCTTATCGGAAACTGTTTTGAAAAACTTTAGAAAAATGGCGAATTTTTGTCAAAAAAGGGCCAACCGGCAAATTTTTCAATTTGAAATGTCAAAAAAATGCCGCTTTTTACCCACCTTTAATTTAAATATAGATATATATATCTTAAATAATTAACATAAATTAACACATAAACCTGGCATCCTTCTTGCTTCATTTAACACCGAATATCTATATCTATCCGTGTGAGGTTTCAGTTGCTTTGGCCTCACTCAATTTTTGGGGGAGATAATTGGGTTATGATCAATATCGCTGTAATTGGCTCCGGATACTGGGGGAAAAATTTAGTACGTAATTTCAACGAGCTGGGATCACTTCATACCATTTGTGACAGTAATCCTGAAACAATTCGATGTTTTAAAGAAAAATATCCTGACAAGGAATTTCAAACATCTTTCGAGGTGGTATTACAAAACCCGGATATAGATGCCGTCGTAATTGCTACGCCTGCAGAAACCCACTTTAATCTGGCTAAAAGTGCACTCCAAGCCGGCAAACATGCATTTGTCGAAAAACCGCTGGCTTTAATTGTAAGTGAGGCTCAAATTCTTAAACAGCTTGCCATGCAAGAAAATCTCAAGCTTATGGTGGGACATATCCTATTGTACCATCCGGCGATTATAAAACTTAAGGAGATCATTAGTTCAGGTGAATTGGGAAAGATTAACTACATCTATTCAAACCGCTTGAACTTGGGCAAAATCCGCACCGAAGAGAACATTCTCTGGAGCTTCGCTCCCCATGATATTTCCGTTATGCTTTATCTTTTAGAAGAGATGCCTTCGCAGGTCCTGGCTCAGGGAGGGAATTACCTCAATCGAGATATAGCCGACGTAACCATGAGCGTTCTTTCATTCAAAAGCGGGGTAAAGGGACATGTTTTTGTTAGTTGGCTCCATCCCAATAAAGAGCAGCGCCTCGTCGTTATCGGAGATAAGAGAATGGTGGTATTTGATGATACCTTGTCAGAGGGGAAACTACAGATACATGACAAAGGTGTAGAATGGATAAATCGCCAGCCGGTTCCAAGGAAAAATGAAGCCCAGATCATTCCCATAGATACTTGCGAGCCTCTGAGAGCAGAATGCGCTCATTTTTTAGATGCCATACAATCAGATAGAACTATTAAAACAGATGCCGACAATGGAATTCGTGTCCTAAAAATATTAAACGCCTGCCAGGAATCTTTAGAGAATCATGGTACGGTTGTCAGTCTTAATGGAAACACTATTTCACAGCCATATTTTAAACATGAAACTTCCGTCATTGATACCCCTTGTCAGATTGGAAAAGATACCAAGATTTGGCATTTCAGCCACATCATGCGAGGTGCTAAAATTGGTGAAGGATGCAATATCGGACAGAATGTAGTTGTTTCTCCCGAAGTTGAAATCGGAAACAATGTCAAAATTCAAAATAACGTTTCAGTCTATGAGGGGGTTACGCTTGAAGATGATGTGTTTTGCGGCCCTTCCATGGTTTTCACCAATGTGATTAACCCTCGCAGTCATATTTCAAGAAAACATGAATTTAAACAAACCATAGTTAAAAAAGGGGCCAGCATCGGTGCAAATGCGACCATCGTGTGCGGCAATACCATCGGCCGATATGCATTCATCGGTGCAGGTGCCGTAGTGACCAAAGACGTGCCTGATTATGCTTTGGTTGTGGGGAATCCCGCTAATATTGTCGGTTGGATGTGCGAATGCGGACATCAGCTTCCGTTCGATGGTGATGTTGCCACTTGTTTGGGGTGTGGAAAACAATACTTTAAAACAAAAGGAGAAGTAAGTCCGTTATCAGAAGAAGCGAATCTGGTGAAGTTAGAGGAAGCAGGGTATTTATAGTATCCAATATATTCTGTAAGAAATTAGAATATATATCTAATTGAAAAGGATTTTTAATGAAAGATAAGTTAAGACAAGGCGAAACCCTTTTTGCTGCTGGAAGAATTAAGGAAGCTGAAAAGTGTTTCTTAAATATTATAGAGCAAGACTCACAGAGCAAAGAAGCGCTGAACAACCTCGGTGTAATTTCTTTCCAGGGGCACAAAATTGAAAATGCTATAGACTATTTTGATAGGTCTTTAAAGTTAGATCCTTTTTATAAGGATGCTGTACTAAACTATGCTTATATATTGAAAGAGCTGGATTTACTTCATGAAGCGTCACCTTATCTAAACAAAATTATAAAAAAATATCCAAATGATAAAGAGCTAAAACAGCTTTTGAATGAAATTGAAATGGCCCAGAAACCCAAAAGAAAAATTGCGGTTTTATGTTTGCCAGGACTTGAATCTTTTCTCGGAGATATTGTAGATTTTCTTCAAACAAGGTACGAGGTTCTAACCTGCTATACCAATAACAATAGAGATATAGAAGCTGCTGCTCATTGGGCTGATATTGTTTGGATAGAGTGGGCTAACCAGATGGCCGTCCATGTTACAAATAAAGTGCCTCAAATAAAGGATAAGAAAGTTATTTGCAGACTTCATGGATATGAAGTTTTCACGGATATGCCTACTCAAATTAACTGGAGTGTTGTTGATCAACTCATATTTGTAGCTAAACACAAACAACAAATATTTAACCAAAAGTTTAAAATACAGTTTCAACCACAGACAATACTGAGAAACGGAATTAATACCAATAAATTCACCATAGCCGAAAATAAACAAAATACAAAACAATTGGTTCTGCTTGGTCACATAAATTTCCGCAAGGGACTTCCGCTGTTACTTCAGTTCTATCACGAGCTTTTAAAACATGACCCTGAATATTATCTTTATATTCGTGGAGATTTTCAAGATCATAGACTTGAAGTGGCGGCTCTAACTATGATCAATGAACTGTCATTGAACAATAAGCTGGAATTTGTCGA
>JARRRC010000068.1:5309-13851 GCA_037381105.1 Desulfobacterales bacterium | reverse complement strand
TATGGTCAGAACAGGGTATTTTCCTGTCGAAAACGGTTTTCCTAAATCTTCTATTGCGACGCCGATTCCCGAACAGAGTCCGGGGATGTAATTACCGAAAAAATCTGCATGGAAATGGGTGGTATCGGAAAGCTGATTTCTGCAACTTTCGGGGTTATCCGCCAGAATTTTTTGTGCAGATTTTCCAGGGAACTCGTTTCTGAAAGTTTCCAAGGCCCGCCCACCCATATGCACCCAGTACCGACCCAGCGTATTGACCAGATAATCCTTCCCGAATTTTTGGGAAAATTCTTCAAAGGTATGGGTGGTGTTGGGTTCAAAGGCTGAAAGATCCTTGTAAAAATCGTTGATCCAGGGAAACAATCCAATGCCAGCCTTTCTTCCGGCATCGATGACGCCTTTTACTTTTGAAAACGGGATGTGTTCATTATGAAAAGGACTGATGGATATCAAAAGGGTGCCCAGCCCGTTTGAGACCAAACGTTCCAGAAGGTTAACTGCGGATTCGCTGTCTTTAAACCAGGAGGAATTGGTCTCCACATAATCGATTCTAATTCCGACCTTATTCGCGACCTTTAAAACACTTTCCAGCTTTTCCGGCCGAAGCATGGGTTCACCACCGCCGATGTGTACGGACCGGCAACCCAGTTCCATAATCCGAATAAAACATTTTTCTGCGGTTTCAGGATCAATGTATGTTTTTTCCCAGTTCGGGCTGCAATTATACAGGCAGTGCCTGCAGCGTGATGTGCAGAAATAGTTGGTGATCAACCCGCCGGAAATAAGTCTGCGAATCGTAAAGTCGCTCATCGAATTACTCCAATTATATCTTGGAACTTTTACAGCTTATTATCATCATTACATTCTTTATTTTAGTTTTGATGTTTTTTAAGATAAAAAACTAAAGCCATCACGAAATTGAATTAGATTAATTTTTTTATGTTTTCGGAAATTCGTGCTTTTGTAATACATAAATCTTGAGACCTTTGAAAAACATTCAATTTTGTTTAAGTCCAAGGCAGGCGAAAATTTTAACCACAGACATACATTAAGTATTTCGAGGATTAAAATTTGAGCCTAACGCCGGAATTGGGCAAAAGGGAGCGTTTTTCAAAGGTCTCACAATCATGCGCTTTTTCAGATAATGCGGTGCTTTTTCTCTTTTGGATATTACCGAATACCGGAATAACCCTTTAAGTATTTAAAAAATTCCGAGTCTGTTGACAGAACAAGGGAACTGTCTTTATCAAGGGCATCGCTATATACTTCAAGTGTTTTCATAAAGGAATAAAAATCAGGGTCGAGGCCATAGGCTTCTGCATATAGCTTTGTTGATTTGGCATCGGCTTTGCCTTTGATTTCCTGAGCCGTTCTGTAAGCCTCTGAACTAATCCGCTTTAAATCCCGTTCCTTTTCACCCCGTATCTTTTGGGCTTCCCCCTTGCCCTCCGATCTGAATTTTTCTGCGATCTGTTTTCGTTCGGCAATCATTCGACCATATACCGAATCTCTGACCTGTTCCACATAGTTTATCCGTTTTATTTTCACATCAACCAGTTCAATGCCGAATTTGGACAGTTTTGGCTGGGCTTGTTCCAATATTTTTTTGGTAATTTTTTCCCTTCCGATCTTAATCGTGTAAGATGGTCTTTCTTTGATGTCTTCGAGTCCTATCTCATAGGTATCCAGTTCCCGGTTGGTTTTGCGAACCGTTTCGATAAGCCTGTTCTCAGTAATAAGATTTCGTACCGCAGGATCAATGATGTCATCCAATCTTCCCTGGGCGCTGAGAGTATTATTGACCGTCTGAAAAAATTTTATGGGATCAACGATCCTCCATCGGGCAAATGTATCCACCCAAATATAGGTTTTATCCAGCGTCGGGATCTGTCCTGGATCACCATCCCATTGTAAAAGATTCTTAGGAAAATAATTGGTGCTCTGAATAAACGGAATCTTAAAGTACAAACCGGATTCCGTCTTCGGTTTTCCGACAACTTTTCCGAATTGAGTCACGACGACCTGCTCTGTTTCATCCACCACATATGCCGAAGCAAAAACGAAAACGGCTGCGACAACAACCACAACAATCAATATCGCTAACTTTGATTTCATTATTTTTCCCCCTTTTGTTTTCCAAAATTAAGCAAGGGGAGGACATTTTTCTGTTCAGAATCGATGATGTATTTATCCCCAAGTTTGGGGAGAAGGTCTTTTAAGGTTTCAAGATAGAGTCTTCTTTTGGTCACGTCTTTGGCCTTTACGTATTCTGCGTAAAGCGCCTTAAACCTCGCCGCATCACCCATGGCCCGGTTGACCCGGTCCAGGGCATACCCTTCGGCGCCTTTTATGGTTCTTTCGGCTTCCCCCCGGGCGGCAGGGATCGCTTTGTTATAATCCTCCTTGGCCTGATAAATCATTTTTTCTTTTTCCTGGATAGCCTGGTTCACTTCGTTGAACGACGGTTGTACCGGCTCGGGGACATTGGTCTTTTTCATTTCAATGGTGACAATGTTAATCCCGGATTCTGCGTTATCCAGTTCCTTCTGCAAAACATTCCTTGCTTCAATGGCAATTTGTTCCCGCTTGCTGATCACCTCGTTGATACTTCTGTCACCAACCACAAGCCGCATGGCCGCCTCAGACATATCGATAAGGAGTCTTTTCACATCATGCACCTTAAACAAAAAATTGTATGGATCTTTTATCCGGTATTGAACAATCCAGGGTACCAGACCCACGTTCAAATCTCCGGTCAACATCAGGGCAACGTTTGTGTTCTCACCGCCGGAATAGGCTCGTCTACGATCATCCCCTCTGAGAGAACGAAATCCGAATTCCTCTTTATATACTCGGCGAACCTTGACCTTTGTGACCTTTTCAATCCCTGAGGGCAACTTGAAGTTGAGACCGGGCTGACTGGTTCGCACATATTTTCCGAACCGTTGAACAACTCCGACCTCGTCCACTCCGATGGTATAGAACATGGACGAACCCAATAATATCAGAATGAAAAGTAGAATTAAAAGAGGACCGCCGGGCAGTTTGATTTTTTTAAATCTTTCGACCAGTTCATCCATCTTGGGAGGAACCATTCCTCCCCCCTTATCTTCTTGCTGTTTTTTAAGTCTTTCCCAATCCCAATTCATAAATTTCTTTCCTGTAAAATTGATTTTAAAATGCTTAAACCCACTTATAGTTAAGTTACCCATCCTTTTAAGTCAAGTAAAAAGCAATGATTATATATGAATTTGAAACACAAACACATGACATTAATCCACATATAAAAAGTTTCTTGGGATTTTACCATAATTGTTGCTTGACAATACAACGAATCACTTTATAGTTTTTTTCTTATGGTAAAAAAGAAACAAAACGTCGATGTTGCGCACATCGGGGATATCATAGCCGGTGTTTTAAAAACCTGCCGCCGAGATTGTGACTCGGAATTGACACAGGTTTGGAGTCTGTGGGACAATGCAGTCGGAGACGTCATCGCAAAAAATGCCAAGCCCGAGGCTTTCAAAGGGAGACTGCTTCTGGTCCGTGTGAACAGTGCCCCATGGATGCATCATCTGCAATTTTTAAGAAAGGATATTATTAAAAAAGTCAACGCGGCATTGGGAAAAGACCTGGTGCAAGATATAAAATTCAAGATCGGTCCGGTGTAAGAATATGGCGTCACTGACATCAGATACATTCTTTAACGGCCGCCTAAAGATTAAGCAAAAACGGTCCGGCTATCGCTTTTCCATCGATGCTGTTTTGTTGGCATGGCACGCCGAACCTCGCCCGGATGATACCATTCTCGATCTGGGGACAGGGTGTGGCATTATTCCGATAATACTGGCATATCGGCACCCCGGGATCAGGGTTTACGGCATTGAGGTGCAAATGGATCTTGCGGATATTGCAAGACTCAATATTGAAGAAAACAGGATGGATGATCGTATTTTTATCCGGTGTATGGACATGAAAAGACTCAACCATGACGTGACTTCAGGTCCGGTTGATCTGGTCGTCAGCAACCCGCCGTTTAGAAAGGCTCGATCCGGAAGAATAAATCCGGATCAACAGCGTGCCATTGCACGGCATGAAATTAAAACAACGCTTCATGATGTGATAAAAACCACTCGCAGCATGTTGCGGAATTCAGGACGATTCGTCATTGTATACTCAGCCGAGCGTATTACGGATATTCTTTCTCAAATGCGCAAGTTTGAAATTGAACCGAAATGGATTCGTACGATTCACTCAGGAAAAAACACAAACGCAAAGCTGATTCTTATAGAGGGGAAAAGGGGGGGACGTCCGGGTCTTAAGATCGGATCGCCGTTGATCATTTACCGGAAAAACGGCACCTATTCTGATGAGGTTGAAAAAATGTTTCAACCTTAACCCTTTCGTTGCAAAAGTCGGAGGGCTTCAGAGCCAAAACGCCAAGGGTGAAGCCGTAGTAAACCTACTGCGAAACCTTGGCAACGCAGGATCTGGAGTCCTCCGGCTTTCCCGAAGGGTAAACAACATGGCATCCCATTGACCCCATCCTTTGAATTCACCATGGGTTGGAAATCAAAAATGGGGGTATTTCGATAATTTTTGTTTGAAACTCGAATAGATACTCCTCCTTTTGCCATGTTGTTTATGCAACGTTAGGGTAACCCTGTCTCAAGCGACCATCCTTTAACAGGCTATTCATCACCTGGCCGGTAATGACCTTTGGGAAAAAATAGGTTGCCTTGCGGGGCATAATCAGGCCGGCTTCGGCAATGTCGCGCACTTGCTGAATTTTGGTTGGATTAAGGATAAAAGCAATATCGTGTTTTCCGGCGGACACTGCGTTTACTACTTCTTTTTCAATGCTTGAATAGGCGATCAATTTTTCATTATCAAGTCTGGTTTGGTCAAAACCCATTATTTCCATAAAAATAAGACGGGTCAGTATCGTTACATCTATATTGATGAGCGCTTCCGGCAATTCACTGCCAAACATGCTTTCCATAACCCCGGGTCTTAGGATCAAAAGATAAAGTTCCGGGTGATCTTTCATACAAATGCCGATGCAATGCTTTGAATCATTCGATTTAAGGACGGATATAAATTGCGCCAAATTTTCCTTGTGGCGATCGCTATTGTAAGGAATCGTTATGATATCAAAATATTCTTTTGCCTTGCGAACAAGGGATTCTGTTGCTTCGGCGGGAACTTCGTTTAGCATACGATGTGCGGGAAGAATGACAAGTCCCGGATCTTCCATGCTGGATAAGTACATCATGACATAATTTGCCGGATGATTGCCGTTGAAATCAGACATCCTGGATGACAGCCAGTCCTTATAGTTCAGCGCTGTTTCGTAACGATGGTGACCATCGGCAATAAAGATCTTTTTATCCCTTAGACCTTCGGACACCAGCCGGTGAACGGCAGGGTCGGTGATGCGCCACAGCCTGTGCTTTTGTTTGTTCTGATCGGTAAAAACAATGTCCGCTGCTTTATCGTGAACCGCATGCTTTAATGTGTCGAAAATACTGTTTTTTTCATCGGAAAACAGAGAAAATATCGGGCTGAAATTGGTATGGCAGGCTTTCATCAGCTCAAGCCGTTCCGATTTTACCTTGGAAAATGTTTGTTCATGGGGGATAATAATCCCTTTTTCAAACGGCTCGAGACGGACCCGGGCAATCAGGCCGTAACGCACCACCCAATTACCCTTAAAAAGAAATTCAACCGATGTAAAATAGAGTGCCGGCGCTTTGTCAAAGGCAAGGAATCCATCAGACAACCACTGGTTTAGGCATTTTGACGCTCTGGTATAGCGGTTGTTTTCAGGGGTATCGCTTTCACTCGTTGTCCCGAGGGTCAGTCTGATGATGTTCTGGGGATGGCGCTGATGAAATGATAGCTGTTCCTGTTCCGATATAACGTCAAAAGGAGGCGCCACAACATCCGCCAGGTTGCTAATTTTTCGCGTGTTATACAGAATCCCCTTAAAAGGAATGACTTCGACCATGTTTTGCTTTTCCTTTCCGATTTAATAAGAGAAAATTGATACTATATAGAAAGATGTTATTCAAGGAATAAAATAAGATTATTGACATGCCGGAATAAAAAAGTATATTGAACCCGTTTGCTTGTTAAAATGTTAAGGCGCCGGAGAGGTGGCCGAGCGGCTTAAGGCCCCGCTCTCGAAAAGCGGTATCCTGTCAAAAACGGGATCGTGGGTTCGAATCCCACCCTCTCCGCCATTAATCAGCGCCTAATTTCATCCCCATTTTTTCGGAGAGATGTCCGAGCTGGCCGAAGGAGCACGACTGGAAATCGTGTGTGCTGTCAAAAGCGGCACCGAGGGTTCGAATCCCTCTCTCTCCGCCATATTAAATTCAAATAGAGCGCAATCCCTTGAAAAAGGCAAAACCTTTGGAAAAGGCTCACTTAGGAAGAGTTCTTTATGTCCTATCTCGTTCTCGCACGTAAATACCGCCCCCAAACGTTTGGTGAGGTCGTAAAACAGGAACATATCACACGCACCTTAACCCATGCGATTTCGTCCGGCCGTGTTGCCCATGCCATCCTTTTTTCAGGCCCCAGAGGCACCGGCAAAACCACGGTTGCACGAATATTGGCCAAATCCATGAATTGCAAAAAAGGGCCCACACCGGTTCCATGTAATGACTGCCGATCCTGTAGAGAAATTACTTCGGGCAATGCAGCCGATGTGTTTGAAATTGACGGTGCTTCAAATAACAGTGTCGACCAAATCCGGGACCTTCGTGAAAATGTCAAATACATGCCGGCTCACAGTGCTTACAAAATCTATATCATCGATGAAGTTCACATGCTGAGTATTGCAGCCTTTAACGCCCTTTTGAAGACACTGGAAGAACCCCCGTCGCATGTGTTATTTATTTTTGCCACCACAGAGCCTCGAAAAATACCCATAACGATTCTTTCAAGGTGTCAGCGGCATGATTTCAGGCGTATAGATGTAGAATCAATCTCCAAACATATGCAAAACATCTGCACCAAAGAAGGCATTGATATCGATTTTGAAAGTTTGGGGTTAATCGCGCGCGAAGCAAACGGAAGCATGCGAGACGGCCTGAGTCTTTTGGATCAAGTCATGTCCTGCTCACAAGGAGACATTGATCACAGCCAGGTTTTGGATATACTGGGGGTTATTGACCGAGACATTATGTTCAAGATGTCAAACGCTGTCCTTAAAGGGCAAATCATGGAAATCCTGGATATTCTGGACGAAGTATACGGCGCGGGCCATGATATGAAAAAGCTTTACGCCGATTTGATCGAACATTTCAGGAATCTGCTTATCGTAAAAATGGGAGAAAAAGGACGTAAGCTGTTGGATATCCCTTCGCATGAAGTTGACCTGATGCTCGACCAGGCCAAGAACATCCCCACAACATTTCTAAACCAGATTTTCGAGTTGCTCTTCAAAGAGGAACCGACCATCGAACATGCTTCGCATCCGCGGCTTGCCATTGAGATGGTTTTTATCAGGATGTTTCAAATAAAACCTGCTCTGCCCATTGATATTCTCATTGAAAAGCTCGATCATCTTAAGAAAGACTTGGATGGATCTCAAGCTCATGTGTTGGGAGTTTCAAACAAACCTCTGCTCAAAGACAATAAAAATGACTGCCAAACGCTATCCGGGCAAACCTCGATGGCAACGGAATCCAAGGAGACATTTGCTTCCGATTCCGCTCCACTTGATGATCAGGTTGACACTATGGAAAACAGGTGGGAAAAACTGTTGTCCATATTTTTACAAGAATATCCCTCCCTTGCAACCAATCTGAAAAACTCAAAGATAAAGAAACTTGAAGGCAATTGTCTTGAAATTGAGGTAAATGGAAACGATTTTAACCTGAATATGGTCAGGAAAGAGAAAAACAGAGGCTTTAAGCCACCCACTGGTTACCGATGCGCTGGAGATTTTCAACGGCAATATTGTTGATGTTAAGATTTTATAGGAGGTATTTTAATGAAAGGCTTGGAAAAAATGATGAAGCAGGCCCAGAAGCTTCAAGCTAAGATGTTAAAATTGCAAGAAGAACTTGCTGAAAAAACGATTGAAACAAGCTCCGGCGGCGGAATGGTAAAGGTTGTCGCCAATGGCAGACAACAATTGGTATCCATTCAAATAGAAAAAGAAGTCGTGGATCCGGATGACATAGAAATGCTCCAAGACCTGATACTGGCTGCTGCGAATGATGCGTTAACCAAAGCACAGGAAATGGTCACGGGAGAAATGAATAAACTGACCGGAGGTCTCAATATACCGGGAATGATGTAGGTGTTTGAAGAATCGGATGTTTTTTCTAAACAGCCGCTGCATGGATAATCTTTTTTTAAACCGTATGAACTCGCGGCAAGGGATCGTATAAAAGAACAGGAAACTATCTTTGAGAAATCAATAGATTTTCAACACCACCTAAAATTTTCGTTTAAAGAAACGATTTCACCTTTTCGCCTGTTCTTTCCAACGATCCCTAAGCCGCTCAAACAGCATTCGATTTAA
>JARRRC010000068.1:0-5297 GCA_037381105.1 Desulfobacterales bacterium | reverse complement strand
AAAAAATCATCCATTCCGCTCTCCGGGCTGGAGGCGGATGTTTAAGAATTTAGAAGAAAAACATCGCGAAAGCTTAGTTGTTTGTTTGATCGTTCGTTTGATTTTCGTTATTTTCGGTTTACTATTTACCATTTACTGTTTACTATTTTCTTTCAATATGACTCATTATCCAACATCGGTATTAAAATTGATCAAAAACCTCGCCAAGCTGCCGGGCATTGGAGAAAAGACTGCGGAACGGCTTGCCATACACATACTCCGTGCGCCGCGCAGTGAGACGGAACAGCTTTCCCGCAGCATTATCGAAGTTAAAGAGAAGGTGAGACAGTGTTCCATGTGTTTTTCCTTAAGTGATACGGATATCTGCCAAATTTGCAGTGACCCGGCAAGAACACCGTCAATATTGTGCGTGGTCGAACAACCGGCCGATATGGTGGCCATTGAAAAATCAGGATCATTTAAAGGGTTGTACCACATCCTTGGCGGCGTGCTTTCTCCAATGAACGGTGTCGGGCCCGACGACATCAGAATTCAGGAACTTATTGTCAGGATCGCCCGAGAAAAAGTCGAAGAAGTGATTCTTGCCACAAGCACAACTATCGAGGGAGAAACCACTGCTGATTACATTGCGGAACGTTTGGGGAATCAACCGCTCCAAATCACCCGAATCGCCTCTGGCGTTCCCATCGGGGGAGACCTGAAATATGTCGACCAGGTGACCTTGAAAAAAGCAATGGATACCCGGCATGCAATTAAATGATTTGAAATCGGATAATATTTTTAATTGTCGACGATGCGGTGACTGCTGCAAAGGATACGGTGGAACATTTATCACCGAAAAGGAAATCAAAAAGATAGCTGCCCATATTCATACCGACCCGGATACGTTTGTTAAAAACTATTGTCAGATTTCAGGGGGGAAGACGATTCTGGCCCAGGCTGAGGATATGTACTGTATATTCTGGAATGGCCTGTGCACGATTCATCCGGTTAAACCTCGCATGTGCAAATCATGGCCTTTTATTGAAAGTGTGCTTGTCGATTTTAATAACTGGCACACAATGGCTTCTCTATGTCCGGGTATTCGAACGGACTTGCCCGAAAGGGTCATCAAAGAATATGTGGCCAAAAAACTCTTAAAAAAGCTATGACGACTTCCATTTTTCTACCTGAGAAAGCTGGTAAACATTGTTCTCTTCTCTGTCGGAGATGATTTTGCGAAGAATATTCCTTTCTTCAAGGTCCTTCAGGCCTTCGAATAATGACGCTTCCTCACCGTTCCACATACTGGAAAGATTCTTCGTAGAGATTACCGTTTCGTTATCCTGGAGGTTACAGCACATCAGATATACGCTAATCGTCTCAACCGAAAGACCCAATGTGAAAATTTTCTGATTCATGGCCGGGGTCTGCTTTTGTGAATCCATACAGGCTCCTTTGAAAATGATGATTGTTGATTTGTGGTTTAAAAAAAGATTGTTCATGCAGCAACTTTTTTGAAAAACACCGCGATGACTCATATAATTATAACTGCATATCACTAAAAATCAACACGAAGGATCATATGATAGGAATATTCGACTCGGGAATCGGCGGGCTTACCGTTGTCAGATCCGTGATGGAGCACCTTCCCGGCTATGACATCGTCTATTTTGGTGATACGGCGCGAACGCCATACGGAACCAAGAGCGCTGACACCGTTATCAATTATTCTCTCGAAAATATCGATTTTCTATTACAACACGGTGCAAAAATTGTAGTAATAGCCTGCAATACCGCATCCAGCGTCGCGTCGATCCGCGTGGCGGAAACCTTCGATGTACCGATATTCGAAGTGGTGACTCCGGCATCGGAACAAGCGGTGAACCGTTCAGAGATATCGGTGGTGGGCATTATCGGAACCCGAGCGACCGTAAAAAGCGGCATTTACGAAAAGAAAATCAAAAAAATGAAACCGGAAGCAAAGGTCTATTCTGTTGCCTGTCCGCTTCTGGTTCCACTGGTGGAAGAGGGGTGGATGAAAAAACCGGAAACGATGATGATCATCAAAAAATATCTGCTCCCTTTGAAAGTCAGGCAAATCGATACGTTGATTCTTGGATGCACCCATTATCCGTTGCTAAAAGATAAGACCGGAAACCTGTATTCATTGGCCAGTCTCATGAGCCTTTGAATCTGTGCTGTTTCCTGAACCCGGACGACCAGTTCAGGAGGATAAGACAGACCTGAAGCATCCTGGGAATATGTTCCGACTTCATCCGGATTTGCAACAATGCACTCATTTCCCAACGCATCGGAGATGCGTCTGCGGATGTCTTGGGTTATGGGGGAATATTGGGTCATATTTCAATTCCTAAGAAGTGCCTGAACGAAAACTGTCTTTTTCGCCAATATCTGCGTCAGACTCAAATTTTAACCCGCCACCGAACTTTGGCGGGTTAATCCTCAAAATACTAAATGTATTCATATAAAACCTATACGCTTTTTTATCAAATAAAAACAGTATCCTGTCGGATCAGCAGGCCGGATTTCGGTGCTTGTTCAACCGGTCTGTGATGTGTTGCGGATTACAATTTTTCCACCAAATCACACAACAACCGAACCCCGAATCCTGTCCCGCCCACCCCGCAATATGCGGATTCTTTTTTGATATATGCAGGTCCTGCAATATCGATATGGGCCCAGGAGGTATCTTTCACAAATTCCGAAAGGAACAATGCCGCGGTAATCGCTCCGCCGGAACGCGAGATTCCGACATTATTGAGATCCGCAAAATCGCTCTTAAGCAGGTCTTTATAATCTTCCGGCAGCGGCATGCGCCAGCATCTTTCATGGGTTTTCCGGCCGGACAAGATGATATTTTTGGCCAAATCGTCGTCAAAAGAAAAAGTCCCCGCAATCCTATCACCCAAAGCCACCACACAGGCTCCGGTCAGCGTCGCCAAATCAATCAAGGTTTGCGGGCGATATTTTTTTATGGCATATGACAGGGCATCGATCAGGATCAGCCGACCCTCGGCATCCGTATTTCCGATTTCCACACTTTTTCCGTCATAACTTTGAATGATGTCGCCCGGACGGGTCGCACTTCCTGACGGCATGTTTTCAACAATAGGGATGATTCCCACAATTTTATGCTTAATTTTTAGTCTCGCAGCGGTAATCAGTACAGCTGCTACGGCGGCAGCGCCGGCCATATCCATCTTCATCTCCGAAAGAGAAGTCGAAGGCTTCAGGTTTATTCCCCCTGAATCAAACGTAACCCCTTTACCTACAAAAGCAATCGTCTTTTTTGCTGTTGCCGGACGATGCTCCAAAATCACCATCCTGGGCATGTTCCTGCTTCCGGATGCAACCGCAAGTATGGCACCGAACTTCTTTTGTTTCAGCTCTTTTTCATTGAATATGGTAACTTTGAGGTTTTCTTTTTTCTTTTTTGTATTTGTCATAAAGATGATTCCCGAGAAAAGCGCCCTCCATCATTGCTTCAAGGACAATTTGCATATTGATGTGAATCTTCTCGGTCGAAGGCACCGCAAACAAAACTTTGACATGTTGTTTTTTGATCACACTTTTCACAGCCTTGCCGGCCATCGCACGGAGTGATTCCGCATCGACCTTTTCAAGCTTGCCGAGCCCTAAAAAAATGATGCTTTCCGCTTTTACCTCTGAAAGATGGTACAAGACAACTTCATCGTCTTTTTCTCCTTTAAACGCTTTGACCTTTTTTGCAGTGTTGATCAGAGAGCATATTATTTTATCATCGTGGATGTTCCGGTCTTCAGCAACGGGAATAACCAGCGATTCAATTTTTTCTTTTTTAAGATCCACGGATTTCAAATTCAGCATGTAAGGTTTCTCCTTCCGGGCACAAGGCCCTGGTTTCCGGCCTAAAAGCTTACGTCTTCGGGTGCTTTGAACTCTCCGAGACGGACAACTACAGCTTTAAGTGGTTGGAAGCAGGCCGGAGCTCTTTCTTCTAGGTGGGATTTTTCCCCGTTGAAAAGTTACGACCTGATAATATATATAAAAATTTTACTGTCAATGAGAATGTCTGCCAGGAGGAGGCTCTCCATTATACTCGGCGTGTATATTTGTCCGTGTTAAGGGTATCCGTTGATTGACTTGACAATATGCAAGGTTATCTGTATTAATCTATCTGAAACTTGTATGGAAATTGATGTTAAAAAAAGAATGGAGGCGGAACATGGCTGGAATAAACAAAGTCATTCTCATCGGTAATTTGGGCAGTGATCCTGAAGTTCGTTATACGCCGGATGGCACGGCGGTGGCAAATTTTAATATCGCCACGTCTGATGAATGGACGGATAAAGAGACCGGAGAACGAAAAAAGCGTACCGAATGGCATCGTATTGTCGCTTGGAGAAAGCTGGGTGAAATCTGTGGAGAATACCTCTCCAAGGGAAGGCAGGTCTATGTAGAAGGCAAGCTGCAGACCCGGTCATGGGAAAAAGACGGGGTTACCCGATACACCACTGAAATTATTGCGTCCGACGTTCAGTTTTTGGGAAGCCGAAACGCCGGCGATACATACAGAACCTCTGACGCGGCTCCTTCTCAAGGATATGAGGAACCCCCTCTCACCACCCGGCAGGATGATGACATTCCCTTTTAAATCTATTGCTGCAATTACGACGAATGTACTGTGTTGTTTGCCGATTTCAAATAAATACCTTAAGATCAATCACCTTTAGGGAACGCCCCTTTTGTCTGATTCCGCCGTCAGGAGCGGAACCCAAATTTTAAGATTCTTTTTTGTCTTCAAGCTTATCCGGTTCTTTTTTCTCGGGCTCCGAGGTGGCGCCCTTGAAATTACGTATGGCTTTGCCCATTCCCGCGCCTATTTCCGGAAGCTTGCCGGCACCAAAAATAATTAAAATAATTACCAGTATGATAATCAGTTCCGGCATTCCTATTCCAAACATATACTCCTCCTATCTGTCAGGTTTGGTATCTTTCAATTCGTCCAAAAGCTGTCTAAATTCTTTTGACTTCAGGTAACTGTCGATGGTTCCCTGATAATCGATCCATTTTCTCCACAATTCGACCCACATTTCATTGTGCCAGTAATATTCCGAGTCGCCCCTTCCTTTAAGCCGTTCAATGAAATCAATATATTCCTCGGCACAGCTCTCACAAAAACGATAAGGAACCCGTAAATCACTGATCGATCTTTGTTGACGGTGTTCATCCGGTTGAATTTGGGTGCCGCACTTTTCACATTTAAAAGCGCAATGCATACATTGAAATATTTTCTGGACCGCAAGGATTTTCCG
>JARRRC010000067.1:0-7955 GCA_037381105.1 Desulfobacterales bacterium | reverse complement strand
TTGAGAAACAGCAATCCAAAATACATCGGCTAAATTTATAACTCATGTTTCGCGTCCCGATTTTTATGTAAGCTATCACATGGGAGGGTTTTCACTAGAGGTTGGCTGTAAATGATCATCGCCATGTGTTTTCATTCCTGCTATCTTCTATATCCCTTTTTACATCCTGTAAAAAATGCTGACATCAATCCCTTTTCTCCTCTAATAAAAAGTCAATGAAATCCTAAAAATTAGCCAATTTATCAATGAGTTATTTGCATTCCTTTTTAAACCCGCCTTTGGCATAGCTTTTGCGATATTATTAAGTTGGGTTTTAAAATTGATTCGTATTGTGCCGGCTGCTACTTGATTGAGAAAACCAAGGGGGTACGCTATGAGAGTGATGAGAAAGATATACGATTTGCTCATGTGCGGAGCATATGCCCATGCAAAATGGGAATATGAAGCAAGCATGTCAATTCTTAGAAACAAAAAGAAAATGCTTTTTCTGCTTATACTGTCCATTGCCTTGGTCTCCATGGCGACAGCTCTGGTGTATGCAAAAGGTGCTCTGATACTCGGGGGGAGCAAGGCATATGCCCCGCCAATCGGTTTTGCCGGCGGAGCCTTTGTCGTCGCAATACTGGTGGGCTTTGCTGCGGGATTGATGACGGGCGCCATCGGCGTTGGGGGTGGCGTTGTGATCACACCGGCTTTAATGAGCGCGGGAATCAGAGGAATCGTGGTGGTCGGTACCGATCTTTTGCACATGTTTGCCAAGGGGATTATGGGAACCGCCGTGCACAAGAAGCTGGGAAACGTGAACTATCGGCTGGCCATCGCGTTTGTTGCCGGCTCTTTTATCGGCGTCACTTGCGGCGGATATATAAACAGAACGATTTATACCATAAATCCGGTACTCAGCGATGCCTTCATCAGCATTATCTATGTTGCACTGCTCGGATTTCTCGGATTCTATGCCATTCAGGATTACTTCCGTCTTAAAAGATCAGGAAATGTCGTAAAAGAAAAACATGAAAAAAAGGTGGAAATATCAAGGGCTGCCCGGAAACTGCAATCGCTGAAAATCCCCCCCATGATAAGATTCGATGAAGACCTGGTGCCCGGTGGAAGAAGGATTTCTTTCCTATTGGTCACCATTGTCGGTTTTTTTGTTGGCACATTTGCCGCAATCATGGGAGTCGGCGGAGGATTTTTAACATTTCCTTCCTTTGTTTATTTGCTTGGAATATCTTCTTTTACGACAGTTGGAACAGATATTTTCCAGATCGTTTTCACGACGGGTTATGCTTCCATCGCCCAATATGCCATATATGGATTCATATTCGTTTCGCTGGCAATGGGCCTTCTTCTGGGGTCGCTCATCGGCGTTCAATTCGGAGCACTCACCACCAAGGTCGTGAAAGGAATGCACATCAGGGCATTTTACGGCCTTGTTATGCTCGCAGGCTTTATGAACAGGCTGCTTGCCTTACCATCCAAGCTTTCGGATTTAGGAATCATCCCCATCTCAAAATCTTTAGGGAGTGGCCTGAAGCTGGCCGGAGTCGTCATACTGTTCGGAATCATAGCCTATTTTGCGCTGTGGGTTTTTTACCGCTTTATAACCAACGTTCAAACGTTTAGGCAGGAAGCCCTGAAAATGGAGGGATAGAAAATGGAACTCGTTTTGAATAAAAAGGAATTCAGGCTGGGGGCGATACTTACGGTTGCTTTCTTTGTTTTCTTATTTGCAATACATACCATCGCGGTAATCAGCATCAACGGAAAGTCCCTGGTGCGTTACACCGACGAGATGTTTGTATCCGTATCCAAAGGCTCGGTTTATTTCATCCCGGAGTTGGTGAAAACAGCAGACAAATATATTGGAAAACCTCTCGATGTCAAACTAAAGAAAAACGAAAAAGCAGCACTGCTTTTCCAAAAGGCGAATGCGAATGTCGATGCAGAAAATGATGATATGAGGATAAAAGGAGATTTGGGAAAAATACTCACGAACGTTCTTAAAGATGCCGATGCCGTCTTCAAGGATGAGGACAAGCCGTTAAACGACAGATACGGATATGCCGGGAAGGAAGTTGTGCGTCAGTGGTGGTTGTCTCTTAAAGAGATCGAAGGTGTGTACAAAAAATCCAAAAAGTTTGCTGAAATAAAATCTTTAGAGACGATACGAATCAAGGACCTTGAGCCGGCATTTAACTTTTATGGCATAACATCATCTTCTGCAACGCAACAAGCTTGTGGCATAAAGGGCATCATTGTATTCTATGTGATTTACACGGTGTGGTGGGGATATGCCATATACTTTCTTTGCGAGGGTGTGGGGCTGCTGATGAAAAAATCCAAGGAAAAAAAGGAAGCGTAAGCTTTGCGGAAATAAAAACAGTTTCCGGCAATCATTGTTTAGGGTCAAAGGGTTGAAACATGCTGAGCAATATGGGTAAAAATGATCGGCTAATTCGCACTGCGGCGGCATTTGCTATCGCACTTGGGAGTATTTATTTTGGCAGATTGTGGGCGATCTTAGGTATTGTTATTCTTTTGACAGTCATTATGGGTTGGTGTCCGATTTACGCTGTATTTCGATTATCCACTACTAAAGAGCAAGAGGAAATACCACCGGATACATCGGGTGAACATAAGCCGCGCCGCGGACCCCAACGGCTGTTAAAATAATCGAGCCTTCCGAGTATTATTTTATAAAATTGCTGCGTGGCATGCTTTTTACAAACGTAAATCCCAAACCCTTTATGAAACCGCTTTATCAAAGGAGGCTGACATGTACAAAAAGATACTGGTCCCTCTTGACGGTTCGAAACGGGCAGAAGCAATTTTGCCCCATGCAGAGGAAATGGCGAATCGATACGGAGCTGAAATAATTATTTTCCGTGTCGAGGAATTGTATGTCATGCTCGAGTGGGATGAAGTGGTGGATCCGGCAAAATGTCGCGAAAAATTTGATGCGCGAAAAAATGCTTTGGAATCTTATCTGACCCAAATCAAAACCAAATTCCGAGATAAAGGTATTCAAACACACACGCGTGTCGTTCATGGCCCGGTGGTGCAGTCGATATTAACCGCCGCCCAAGAAATGGATGTCGATATCATTCTAATGGCCAGCCATGGGTTAAGTGGATCCCAACGCCCCTTTTATGGCAGTGTCACTGCAGGCGTTCTGCAAAAGATCGATCGTCCTTTGCTGATCATCAGAACCCGAAGAATGGAGCGGGAGCAGTAGTTTCTGATTTTTGAATTCAAGACATCATAAACACGGCTTGTTACGACCTTAATTCTGGAAAAAAATCAATTCTGCCATTTCTTTGAATTGCCAACGGAGCTATCAAGACAGATGAGAGTAATGGGCTGCATTGCGGTTGTGACGTCTTTTCTGCTCTTCTTACCTTTTGGCGATATCCTCGCCGGTGAAGCGGGGAGACGGGGACTCAACACCGGCATGGATTTCCTGTGGATCGCCATTATTATCCTGGCAGCCAAATTATCAAATCTGCTTGAACGATTTGGCCAGCCCGCGGTCTTGGGCGAACTGCTGGTTTACCTCCACCCATCCTGAGCGCCTTGTTAAAGCGGCAGGGTCCTGCCTTGTACACGGAAGATTTATCGACCTAAGAATATAATTTGCAGGAAAAAACTTCCGATAATAATGCATATAACCATAGTGCCAAAAAAATCATGAAGTATTTATATTGAATTTCGACAGATTGACAAGTTAAACAAAAGGCATTTACTTAATGGTATGATTTTTGCTATAATATTAACCGGAATTTAATGGAAACAGATGCGGCGAGGGCATTAAGGGCCATAACTTTCTCTGTAAAACGACAGCTCGAATTTTGAATAAATATCAATCGATAGAACAAGTTCTTATCATGGCTATGTTATGAACGATAAAGTCTCCGGGTTCCTTTTTGATAAACGCGACCACGATCTGATCCGAATCGTCAACGACGTGCTCAAAGGAAAAAGCAGCACGAAGTACGCCCGCCAAATTTA
Source organism: Desulfobacterales bacterium (assembly GCA_037381105.1). Taxonomy (GTDB): domain Bacteria; phylum Desulfobacterota; class Desulfobacteria; order Desulfobacterales; family UBA11574; genus UBA11574. Next base: position 3,944 of record JARRRC010000067.1, on the reverse strand, counting down.
CTATCCGTATTTTCACTCTCATGGCATCAAAGAAATGACCGAAACCAGAGGATTGCGAATCGCTTACGCCGTTGTGCACCTGTTGAGTTCTCTCGAGGTCGGCGGAGTCGAAGATCGGATCAATGCGTTGCGTTTATTGCGCAATGAAGTGATCGATACGGCCGAAGGCCCCATGCCCAAAAATACCGCCAGGGTGTTACTGCAAATCATGAAGGACTTGGTGAGGGTTCAGGGCGATTACCGCAGACAGCTCCAACTTGCCCATGATTTCCGGATCGCGGCTTCCGGGAAACCGCGGGTGATTCGGAGGCAGCTCAATCGCTACCATCTTCTGGAAATGCCCGAAGATTGGAACCATATTGCATTTGACGATCATGTCCATGACGTCAACACAAAGGGGCGAAAGTCGTCCACCCATCTTATCATGGATGCCTGGATAAAAGGTATCCAACGCCTGCGGGTGATTCACTATAACTTTATCGAGCCGCGTTTTGCTGCCGAACTTCTTGAAGCCGCCAAAATATTGAAAATCGACATTCGAATCGGCATTGAGTTTTATGCACGCTTCCGTGACAAATATGTGCAGTTGATATGGGTTCCTCGCGGGTTTAATGATGCACAGGCATTCCTGTGCTTTCTTGCCGAACCGGCGGTTATGAAGATCATGGAAGCCGGCCGAAAGGTCTCGTTGCATCAGCAAGAATGTATCCCTGCTCTTTTAAAGAAATTTAATGAAAGTCACCGGTCGGAGATAAATCGGATTTACGGGATCGAGTTGCCACCGATCGATGAACAAAAATTTTTGGCATATGTGGGGATTGGACAAAAATCGAGATTGCATCTGGCGAAATTCATTCACGATCAAATGTTGAAGGTCTTGGAAGGGAAAACCGAGCGGATGAGGGAAGAGTTTTCCTCGGCAAGTCCCAAACGGCGAGATACCATCAGCCAATGGGTCGAGTCGATGAACACATTGGACTTAGAATCCGTTATCGACGGTTATTTGGAACCTGAAAAAAACCCCGAAATCAGGTATCCCGAGATGCCCGATGATGGTCCGGATATCCCGGAACTGTTGCGACTCACTCCATTTGAAATTTTGGAACGACTCACTCAGCTCCACTCGGGATACCGGGTGACACTGAATTTAACGAACTTAAAAGCCGGAGATGTTCTTGAGCTCTTATACGATTGCCAGGGGATGATTACTCGACTCGAGATATTCAATCTTAAAGATCATGCCGCGGGAAAGACCGCCCATATTGCCGAAATAAGCCGTTTGCAGGAAGCGATCAACGAAGGAAGTCCGATTCGTCTAAAACAAATCATTCGGGAGATTATTGAGGATCTCAAGCGGTCAGGAAATTTCACCCATGCGCAACAAATAGACAAGCTGATTACGATTCTATACGATATCGATATATTGAGGTCTTATTACGCTGGAAGACCGCTCAAAGCAAGGATCGGAAGTGACTCTACGGGCCGCTCCCCCAAAGTTCACGGAATGGGGCTGGCGATCAAGGAGACACTTCCGAAACGGGCACAGCGGCAAATTGCACTGGACTGTCGATCGGATCTTCGTGAGATTATCCCCATTAGAATCAATGCTTACAAATACAAGGTATACATTCCACATGAAGCGGGCAGACCCTTTGATAAAATACTATCCGGTTTGGCGACGATTCTTCCCATTTTCGGCCGATTGACAGTGGCCCGCCGGGAGGGCTGGCAGGTTCAGGCCACCTCAACCCGTATGGTCAATCCGGGCAACATCGTAACCCTTGGCGGCGTTCAAAAAAGATTTGTTAACGGACTGTATCTTAACCCTCCGAAAGCCAAGGAAAAATGGCGTGGATGGCAGTGGAGCTATTTAAACTCAAACCTGAAAAACGCACTTAAAGTCATCATCGGATTTATCCCTGCTTTTCTGTCCTTTGCGCTGACAAAGAATTGGTGGGTTTTGGCCTATCTCGGAGCCTTCATCTGGTTCGGAATTACCGGACTGCGCAATATTTTACAATCTGTTTTGGGAGGCGGCGGCTTTCGCCGTTCGCCACTTTTAAACTGGAATGATTACGTGAGCTGGTCGCGCATTACGGATTCCTTGCTTTTTACGGGTTTTTCCGTACCGTTACTGGATTATGTGGTAAAAGCCGTGATATTGGATCGAGGGTTCAATATCACAACGGAGACCAGCCCGGTGCTTTTGTATACATTTATGGCGCTGGCCAACGGCATCTATTTGTCCAGCCATAATATTTTCCGGGGGTTGCCCAAGGGCGCTGTTTACGGCAACTTTTTTCGCAGCCTCTTGTCGATTCCCGTGGCCGTATTTATGAATGCCGCCATCGGCGGATTGCTAACCATGTCCGGAACGGTGGGCGTCAATGATATTCTGCAAAAATGGGCGGCCATTATATCCAAAGCCGCGTCAGACTTTGTTGCCGGCTTTATTGAAGGAACCGCCGACCGGTACAAAAATATCCGGATGCGTTTGCGTGAGTACAAAAACAAGTTCAGAGAGATTTTGGACATCTATGCTCAATTGGAACTGCTCTATCCGGATGTGGAATCTTTCAAAATTCTCGATTATTCATCCGATATGAGTCGGAAAGCAAACGCTGAAGCCCGTGATCTTGAAAAAATTATCATGATTCATGCCATGGATATGCTATATTTCTGGATGTATCAGCCGCGCTCCCGTGTCGCTTTTCCGCATTTCTTGCGCACACTTTCCGAGGACGAACGTCATATTCTGGTCAGCTCACAGTTCACCCTTCAGCGCCACCGTGAAATTAGTCAAATGTTTATTGACGGCATTCTGGGAATCAACTTTCCACGTCCCCTGTCGTTTTATCTTTCACGCTATGAGGAGTACCTTGTACAGATCAAACGTTTAGTGCTCAGTGAAGAATTCAGCGGAGCATACGCCGCAGATGGGTTGCCTCCTAATTAGTACTAAGGCCGTTTTCAAAAATATGTTCCGATTGAGTGATGCACGGCCGCGATCTTTAAAAACCGCAGTATGATTCCGTTTCCATTGGCAAGCTGTTTGAGCAGATTAGAGCGCGTTAAAGCGAACAGTATTGAGAAGGTCAAAATCAGAGATCATTTTAATATTTTTGCAGCATCATCTTAATATCTTGGCCCTGTCCGCTTCTACGCGGTTTTATTTGCGAGCTCTTGCCGATGGAAACGGAATTATACTGCGGTTGAAACGGAACCTTGTCACGGGAGATTGATTGCAAACAAAAAAAGCACGAAATTTTATTTTTTCGTGCTTTTTTATTCTTATGCCTTCGGTATTAGGGTGCTTTTGCTTTACCGTTTGTCCGAATCATGAAAGTTCTTTGGCAAACTTCTTCTTAAAAGCCAGTTCAATAATTTCCGCCGCATCTTCTGCTTTGCTGATATAGTCAAAATTGATCACCATATCAAACTCGTAGGGAACGGCATCTTTTTTGCCGAAAGCCTTTTTAAAAAATTCTCTTTGTTCTTTATCGATTTGCGGCAATTTGGAGGCGGCGATATCTTCTTTAACCTTTAGAATTTTGGACAACCGCTTGATTCGATGATGGTCCGAACAGATACATCTCACCGCCAGTACCCGGTCTCTGGGAAGTATTAAATGGGTTCCCCTTCCGACAAAAATTGTGGGTTCCAAACCGGCAAGGGAAATTACAACGTTCGCAAGATGCCGGCTATAGTCACTTTTGATAAAAGATTTTTCGCCGAAGAGAAGCTTGGCAAATTCGTTTAAAAGGCCGGGGTGCCGTTCATCGAAATAGGCGACGGTTTTTTGGCTTAATTTCGCCTCCTGGGCGATATGCATCAGCAATTCCCTGTCAACCACATTATAGTTGATCTTTTTTGCCAGAATATCTATAAAAACGCATGTTATGTCACCTGGAGCAAAAGCTCCTCCAGCTATTGTTGGATTCTCT
>JARRRC010000066.1:10272-11589 GCA_037381105.1 Desulfobacterales bacterium | reverse complement strand
TGGCACCGACATCATTTCCCCCGGCATCAATGACGGTCAAGTGACTCGGCCGTCGAATGAGGCCGGAGATAGCAGGACTCAAAATAGGCAAATCCGCCTGCAAATACTTTTCGTCGGGAATCACCACCTCAATTCCCAGTTTTGACAGCGGTTTTCTCGCCTCTCGGGTTCTGAAATAAGGATTGACCAGATCAAGATCCGCAATCTTTACCTCCGCACCCGCACGCCTTTGATTCACGGCAAGGTTTATGGAGACTTCCGTCTTCCCGCTGCCGTAGTTGCCGACAATGACGACAATCCCTGTAATCTGTTCCATTTAGATAATAACCGCCCAAAAAATTTAGCTGCTATGTATTTATATTTTATATTGGTGTCAAGCTATTTTCCGGAACTTGAGATTGACAACCCGATTCGCCTTTTGTATGCTAATCATATTGGTACTGCAAAAAAATGGGGTTTCCATGAGACCTTTAAATAAGGTCTCAAATGTTAGCCTCCGGGTCACAGGGCCTCCGCTTCCCGCCTGCATGTCTTCCAGATCTGAGGGGAGAGCGGTTTGAATGACTTCCATACACAATCTTAAACTTTCAATCCTCCCTTTCTCAAATAGCGAGATTTTATAAGTCTTTAAGGATAGCCGGAATGATGACAATTTATCGAAAATTTATTTTTCTGGCCGTTCTCACACTCTTAGCCGTCTTTTTTTCCCTGCCTTCATTCATCAAAAACCTGCCGGACGGGTTGGCCAAAATTCTGGCATCCGACGGAATGCGTCTTGGCTTGGACTTGCAGGGGGGCATGAGCCTTATTTTAAAGGTCAACCTGCCCCAGGCGGTACATACCCGGCTGGAACTCACAATGACGGATCTAAGGCAAAACTTAAGGGAAAGAGGGATCACCCTGGGTCCTATCGAATCGCTGGGCTCGAATCATGTGCACTTGCAGCTTCTCAACCCTTCTGATTTGGGATCGGTTCAAAATATAGTGTCCCGGGAATATCCCAACCTTACTTTGCTTTCAGTTTCCCGGACAAAGAAAGAGGCGTACGTGGATTTGGGGCTCAACGCCAAAGAGGTCCGCAATATCGAAAATAATGCCGTTGCCCAGAGCCTAGAAATTATTCGCAACCGGATCGATCAGTTCGGCGTCTCTGAGCCTGTCCTGCTTCAGCAGGGTAAAGACGAAATCGTCGTGCAGCTTCCGGGAATCAAAGATCCGGAGCGGGCCATCCAGCTGATCGGGCGCACGGCCCAGCTTGAATTCAAACTGGTCGATTCCCAATCCGGAATCGATCTTTCGGCACTGATCGCTGAAAAG
>JARRRC010000066.1:2216-10244 GCA_037381105.1 Desulfobacterales bacterium | reverse complement strand
ATCCCGCCGTACGATGAAGCGTATATGGAAAAAAGGGTGGACCCCGAAACCGGTCAGGTCAGTATGGTGCCGATACTGTTGAATAAAAAGACACTAATGACCGGCGCAATGCTTAAGACCGCCAAAGTTGAAATCACAGGCCCTTACAACGAGCCTTCCGTCGCCCTCACGCTAGATCGCAGAGGTGCGCTTATTTTTAGCCGTATCACAGGGGAAAATGTGGGGCAGCAACTGGCGATTATTCTGGATAATATCGTTCAGTCCGCTCCGGTCATACGGGAGCGGATATCAGGGGGCAACGCTCAAATTACCGGTTCTTTCACAACCGAAGAAGCCCATGATCTGGCCATTGTCCTGCGAGCCGGTGCATTGCCCGCCTCGGTAGATATCGTGCAGAATCTCACGGTAGGTCCCACTCTGGGTCTTGACTCGATCCACAAAGGAATAGCCTCGACCATTCTGGGCGGGTTGATGGTCATATCGTTCATGGTGGTGTATTACCGGCTTTCCGGGCTGATTGCCGACTTTGCACTGCTTTTAAATCTCATTTTCATGATGGCGGCTCTTTCCCTGTTCCGAGCCACCCTGACGCTGCCGGGCATTGCCGGAATCGTGCTGACCATCGGAATGGCGGTGGACTCCAATGTGCTGATCTTCGAGCGCATGCGTGAAGAGTTTGCCCTCAACAAACCGTTCCGGTCGGCTGTGGCAGGCGGCTATGACAAAGCGCTTTGGACCATCGTCGATAGTCATATCACCACGCTGATTACGGCCTTTGCACTGTTTCTATTCGGTACGGGACCCATTAAGGGCTTTGCCGTAACATTAAGCGTCGGTGTCATTTTCAACCTGTTTACCGCTCTTTTCGGAACCCGGGTGGTCTATGACTACCTGAACTTCAAGCGGCGGATTAAGACAATCCGATTTCTTCAGATCATAAAAAACCCCCGTATCGACTTTATCAAGCTCAGGAAGGCGGCCTTTTTGTTATCAGGGATGCTGGTTTTATTGGGTCTCTTTGCCTTCGTGCAGATCCAGCGGGGCCGGGCGAATCTGGGTGTCGATTTCACCGGCGGAACAATGATGCAGTTCAAGGCGCAAAAGCCTTTTGGTCTGGCTGAGATCCGGACCGCTCTGGACCGTCACCATCTGACGGATTATGAACTACAGAACGTACCGGCGCAAAACATGTTAATCGTACGCATAAAAAAATCAGAGCAGTCCGTGGGTAACGCGGCCAACAAGGTTGCCGCCGTCCTCAGCCAGGAATTACCCGGAAAAGGCTTTGTCGTCGAGAGTAAAGCGGAAATCGGATCCTCCGTCAGCCATGACCTGAAAAAGGCCGCCCTGATTGCCGTCGCGATTTCCCTGGCCGGAATCATTATCTATCTTGCATGGCGTTTTGATCTGCGTTTCGGCGTTGCAGCCGCCGTGGCGACGTTTCATGACGTTCTTACCGTTCTGGGTATTTTCTATCTTCTCAACAAGGAAATTACCTTGCTGCTGGTTACGGCCCTGCTTACCCTTGCCGGATATTCACTCACCGATACGGTTGTCGTCTTTGATCGCATTCGTGAAAACCTCCTAAAAAAGGGAAATCCGGAACTGGGGCAGGTCATCAATCAAAGCATTAATGAAGTTCTCAGCCGGACCCTGATAACCTCCGGCACCGTGCTGATGGTATTGATCGCATTGCTTTTAATGGGCGGTGTGCTGCTGCACGATTTTTCCCTGGCGCTTACCATTGGTGTCATCGTGGGCACCTATTCCTCGATCTTTGTGGCCAGTCCAATTGTTTATATATGGCCGACTCCCATGAAAATACGGGGTAAAGGGCTTGTGCGTAAAAAATAGCGATTGACAACCCGGATCGCTCTTTGGTATTTTGATTTTAGCTGCTGCCGTAAATGATAGGCTTCTATAGATTGCGGTAGTTCGGAATCTATACACAATCGTAAACTTTCAATCTGCCCGCTATCAAAAAGCGAATTCTTATCAATTCAACAACCCACTATATCTGGTAAGATCATGTAGAAAAGACTCAAGAACCTTGGTCTTGCACGCGATGCATTTGTAAACCATGCAGAAGGGGCGTTTTGTTTTTGGACAGGAACCCATGTATGGCAGGAAATTCTTTTACAGATTTTACCAATTGCCGGACAAGTGCAAAGACCATTAAGATATGGGTGTAGATAAATGAAGAAAAAAAGCGGTTTGGTTTTTATCGGTTTGTCTTTGTTTTGTGCTGCGGTACTCCTCGGAGGCTGCAGTGATATGCTTCTGTTCATCCCCAAAGGACCCATTGGTGATGCCGAGCGGTTGGTGATCATTGTTGCCATCGCACTCATGCTGATCGTGGTCATTCCCGTTGCCGTCATGGTTTTTTGGTTCCCCAGAAAATACCGGGCTTCCAATACCAAAGCGACCTATATGCCGAAATGGAGCTATTCGGGCAAAATCGAACTGGTCGTATGGCTGGTTCCCGCCCTCATTATCACGGTCCTCGGGACCCTGATCTGGCACTACACCTTCCACCTGGACCCATACAAGCCCATCGATACAGGCGTTAAGCCGATCCGCATCGAAGCCGTGAGCCTGGATTGGAAATGGCTGTTTATTTATCCGGATCACAAGATCGCAGCCGTCAATCAGCTTGTTTTTCCCGCCAAGGTTCCGCTGAGCTTCAGGCTCACATCAGACACGGTCATGACGTCCCTTTTCATCCCCCAACTCGGCAGCCAGATTTACGCCATGGCCGGTATGCAGACCCGGCTGCATATCATGGCCGATGAACCGGGCACATATCTGGGCCAGAACCAGCAATTCAGCGGCCGCGGCTTCGCCGGCATGCACTTCAAGGCAATCGCCCTCCCCCGGGAGCAATTCGACGCATGGGTCCAAAAGGTCAAGCAATCTCCGGAAAAACTCGATCTGGCCCGATATGAAGAACTCCAAAAGCCGAGCACCAATTACCCTGTGGTATTTTTTTCCTGGGTCAAGACCGACCTGTTCGAACACATCATACGCCAATTCAATAAAACCATGTTTATGAAACCCGGCACCATGAACGAAGGATCCGGTTCCATGCACCATAAAACCGGCGCTTTGGAGGAAAGTTGATATGTTTGGGAAGTTAAGTCTTTCGGCAATACCTTACCACAGCATGATCGTGATGAGCGCCGTGGGCGGTGCGCTGCTGATAACCGTTGTGATCCTCGCCCTGATCACGTACTACCGAAAGTGGACGTACCTTTGGAAAGAGTGGCTGACCAGCGTCGATCACAAAAGGATCGGCATCATGTATATTATCCTGGCACTGGTCATGCTGCTGCGCGGGCTCTCCGACGCCGTGCTGATGCGATCACAGCAGGCACTGGCCGCAGGCACGTCCTTCGGGTTTCTGCATGCCGAGCATTTCGACCAGATATTCAGCGCCCACGGTACGATTATGATCGTCTTTGTGGCCATGCCCTTTCTGGTCGGGCTGATGAACATTGCCGTCCCGCCTCAAATCGGCGCGCGGGATGTGGCGTTTCCCTTTTTGAATTCGGTCAGCCTCTGGCTGACCGTAGCCGGCGCTTTTCTGGTCATGGTATCACTGGGCATTGGCGAATTTTCCAAAGCAGGCTGGTCCGGATATGCGCCCCTGACGGAACTGCCTTACAGCCCCGGTACCGGCGTGGATTACTGGATCTGGTCTTTCCAGATTGCCGGCATCGGCTCTCTGCTAACCAGCATCAACTTTCTCGTAACCATCCTTAAAATGCGAGCGCCCGGGATGACGCTCATGCGAATGCCGATCTTTGTCTGGACGGCTTTGTGCACCCTCGTGCTTATGATATTGGCATTTCCGGTGCTGACCGCCGCCCTTGCCATGTTGACCCTCGACCGCTATCTGGGCATGCATTTTTTCACCAACAACCTCGGCGGAAACATGATGATGTATACCAACCTCTTCTGGCTCTGGGGACATCCCGAAGTCTATATCGTGGTTCTGCCGGCTTTTGGCGTCTTTTCGGAAGTCACTGCCACCTTCTCCGGAAAACGGCTGTTCAACTATACCTCGATGGTTTTTGCCACCATAGCGATCATGTTCCTGTCCTTTACGGTCTGGCTCCATCATTTCTTCACCATGGGCGCCAGCCCGGGCGTGAACATCTTCTTCGGAATTACGACCATGCTTATCGCCATTCCCACCGGCGTTAAGGTTTTCAACTGGCTGTTTACCATGTTTCGCGGCCGAGTCCGATTCACTTCGCCGATGCTCTGGACCATAGGATTCATTCTGACCTTTTCCATAGGCGGCATGGCGGGCGTGCTCCTGGCATGTCCACCCGCCGACTATGTGCTCCACAACAGCCTGTTCCTGATCGCCCACTTTCACACCATGCTGATCACCGGATCGCTGTTCGGCTACTTCGCGGGATATTACTACTGGTTCCCAAAAGCCATTGGGTTCACCCTCGACGAAAAGTGGGGCAAAGGCGCATTCTGGTGCTGGCTGATCGGTTTCTACCTCGCCTTTGCTCCCCTTTATATTCTGGGTTTCATGGGCATGCCCCGACGCATGTACCATTACGAAAACCTGGCCTGGCACCCCTGGCTGATTGTCGCCGCCATTGGTCTTGCCGTGATCCTGATCGGTATCGTCTGCCTGGTGGTTCAATTAATTACCAGCATCAGACACCGCCAGGCGGCCCGCGACCTGACCGGCGACCCCTGGGACGGCCGCACCCTGGAGTGGGCCATGTCTTCGCCCCCGGCCGTGTATAACTTTGCGAAAACGCCTGTGGTGCATGATATCGACGCGTTTACGGACATGAAGGAAAAAGGCGTTGCGTACCAAAAGCCGGAAAAATACGACGACATCCACATGCCGAAAAACACGGGGGCAGGCTTTGTTAACGGCGTGTTGTCTTTCATTTTCGGATTCGCCATGGTCTGGCATATCTGGTGGCTGGCCATTTTATGCGCCCTGGGCATGCTTTTACTGGTAATTGTCCGGTCAACCGATGACGACATAGAATACACGGTGCCCGCGGCTGAAGTGGAACGGATCGAAAACCTGCACTATCGGCAACTGGCATCCGCCGCTGCGACGAGCCGTTTCGCAGGAGGCGGGTCCGTCCCGGAAATTTTATAACAGGTGTAAATAATGACAACAATAGATGCCTCTTCTGCCGGAGAATTTGAGCATCCGGATACCATCGCAAACCAGGCTTATGGTTTCTGGCTTTACATTATGAGCGACCTTGTCCTGTTCGGCACGGTTTTTTCGACTTACGTGGTCCTGAGTCATAACTATGCCGGCGGTCCCACGGGAAAGGACCTGTTTCACCTTCCCTATACGTTCGGTGAAACCATGTTCCTTTTGTTCAGCAGCGCCAGCTATGGCCTGAGCATGCTGGCCATGCAAAGGAACAGGAAAGATCAGGTTTTGATGTGGCTCTTCGTCACATTCCTTCTCGGGCTCGGATTCATTTCCATGGAGATCAATGAATTTTACCACATGATCCTCGAAGGAAACGGGCCGGAGCGCAGCGGTTTTCTCTCGGCTTTTTTCACTCTGGTGGGCACCCATGGGACCCATGTCACCTTCGGCCTGCTCTGGATGGTCGTCATGATGGTACAGGCTGCCGTCAAGGGGCTGACCCCGCCGGTCCAGTCCAAGCTGATACGCTTGAGTATCTTCTGGCATTTTCTGGATATTGTGTGGGTCGGTGTGTTTACCATCGTCTACCTGATGGGGGTAATGTAAATGAACCAGACACCAATCGAAAGAGCGGGCGCTGGCCGGCCTAGCTTCAAGGCTTACGTCACCGGTTTCCTTCTCGCGATCGTCCTGACCGTCATTTCCTTTGCGCTGGTGATGAAAGGCGGGGGATTGCCTTACTGGGCCGTCTTATACGGCATCTTTGGTGCGGCTGTTTTGCAGATCCTGGTGCATCTGCATTACTTTCTGCACCTGGATGCCTCTTCTGCAGCGCGTTGGAATATGCTGGCTCTGCTGATCACTTTGTTTATCATGCTCGAGTTTATCGGGTTGACGCTCTGGCTCATGTTCGACCTGCATTACCGAATGATGTGACCCATGCCTGAAGTGTTCAAAAAATATATCCTTGTGACCAAACCGGGGATCGTCTTCGGCAACCTGATCGCCGCATCAGCCGGTTTTTTTCTGGCTTCCAAAGGACGCGTTGACACCGGACTTCTGATATCGGCCATTACCGGCATATCCCTTGTTGTCGCTTCCGGCTGTGTTTTTAACAACTGCGCTGACAGGAACACGGACCGGAAAATGGACCGGACCCACAACCGAGTCCTCGCCCAAAGGCGGATGTCCCCGCAAGTCGCCGTCTTCTACGCATCGTTGCTGGGTATAACCGGTATTATACTGCTTTTTGCGGCAACGAACGTGCTGACTACCGCCATCGTACTGATCGGTTTTGTCATCTATGCAGGCGTCTACAGTCTGTATCTGAAACGCAATTCCGTTTACGGTGCGTTGATCGGCAGCCTGGCCGGCGCAGCACCGCCCCTTGCGGGATACTGCGCGGTCACCAACAACTTTGACATGGGGGCTTTGATATTATTGTTGATCTTCACTTTATGGCAGATGCCCCACTGTTACGCCATCGCCATTTACCGCTATAAAGATTACGCAGCCGCGGGAATCCCGGTACTTCCGGTCCAGCGGGGAATACCTGCTGCAAAAAAGCATATCGTCGGTTACATACTGGCCTTTATGGCGGCGACGCCGATGCTGACCTTTGGCGGGTACACCGGCCACATCTATTTGGTGGTGGCGGTCCTGACGGGCCTGTTGTGGCTCCACATGGCCTGGACGGGTTTTAAAGCATCCGATGACCGGCTCTGGGCCAAAAAGCTGTTCTTCTCTTCCATTTTGAACATAACCGTCCTGAGTGTCATGATATCCATCGACTTCACAGTGTCCGCCACATCAAACATCCTCCTGACTTATGCTCGGTAATCCGGCAAACCGGAGTGAAGCGGAGAAGTACCCTTCGTGCAAACGTCCATGTCATTTGCCGGTTTTTTTCATCTTTCCCTTCTGTTGCTTCAATTCTCGCCACTTTTTCAGTAATCCTTTGATATGATTTTCATAACCTCTGTCAGTGGGATGATAAAAATGCCGTCCCTTAATCATTTCCGGTAAATAGTCCTGGGGGACATAGGCATCCTGGTAATCATGGGCATATTTGTAATCTTTACCGTATCCGATCTCTTTCATCAGCGATGTGGGCGCATTCCGAATATGCAGCGGAACCGGCAGCGCTCCGTATTGGTTTATCGCGGCTTTTACCGATTCATAGGCAGCATATATGCTGTTGCTCTTGGGAGCGGTTGCCAGATAAACAGCCGCCTGAACCAAAGCCAGTTCACCTTCCGGATGACCGAGGAACCTGAAAGCTTCCATGGCGCCAAGGGCGAGTTCGAGAGCCCGAGGGTCGGCATTCCCGATATCCTCGGATGCAAACCGGACCATTCTCCGTGCGATGTAAAAAGGGTTTTCTCCCGCGGACAGCATTCGTCCGAGCCAATAGGCCGCTGCATCCGGATCGCTTCCCCTTAAGCTTTTGTGAAATGCCGAAATAAGATTATAATGCTCTTCCCCGGATTTGTCATACAGTAACGGTTTTCGCTCTATGGCATGCATGATGTCCTTTAACGTAATGCGTCCGGGCCCGTCTTTGGATGGCTCACCTTCGGGTGCCATAAGAAATGCTGCAATCTCTAAACTGTTGAGTGCCGCTCGGGCATCTCCGTCCGCCATTTTCGATAAATGAGAAACAGCATCCTCATCCACAACCAGATTCATGCTTCCAAGCCCTCTTTCCCTGTCCTTAAGTGCGTTCTCCAAAATAGCCGTGATATCTTCCGCAGAAAGCGGATTCAGCATGATCACCCGGCATCGGGACAGTAAGGGCGCGATCACCTCAAACGACGGGTTTTCAGTGGTCGCGCCGATCAGCGTGATGAGTCCGCTTTCCACATGGTGAAGGAATG
>JARRRC010000066.1:0-2210 GCA_037381105.1 Desulfobacterales bacterium | reverse complement strand
TAAAGCTTTTGCTGATCTTTTGCCTGCTCGACAACCGCTCTAATCTCTTTAACGCCTGACAGAACCGCGGAAAAATGAACGAAATATCGATTCGTCTGAACGGCAAAAATTCTGGCAAGGGTTGTTTTTCCGCATCCCGGAGGACCCCATAGGATCATGGAAAAAATCCGATCCTCCAAAACCGCCTGCCGGATCAGAGTTCCCTTTCCAACCGCATGCTCCTGCCCAATGAACTCACCTAAGTTTCTCGGGCGCATTCTGTCTGCAAGCGGCTGGGAAGCTCGGGCATCCGCTTGGGCGCTGTATTCAAATAGATCCATTGGTTACTCTTTTTGCTTATGGGGTTGACTGTCGCTCTTCTATGGTCATCTGCTATTTGTCTTCCGGCGGGCGACGCCTTTTGTCCTGCCGGTTCGTTTTCGGAAGAAAATCCGAATCGGGGTCTTATCAAGTCCTGTTTCTTTGCGAATCTGATTTAAAAGATATCGCCGATAGGAAAAATGAACGGCATCCGGATAGTTGACAAAGCAAACAAAGGTCGGCGGTGCGACGGATACCTGAACGGTATAATAAAATTTAATCCGTCTTCCCCTAAACAAAGACGCTTCATTCCGAACAATCGCCTGCTCGATGATTTTGTTGAGCTGACCGGTGCCGACGCGAGACGTGTATTGCCGATACACTTCTTCCACGAGATCGAATATCTTTAATACTCTCAGACCGGTTAACGCCGAAATCGTCATAATCGGCGAAAAGTTTAGAAATTTTGCTTCCATTCTTAACCGGTCATGATAATTTTTCGCAGTTCCACGGTCTTTTTCAACAAGATCCCACTTGTTCAACAATAAGATACAGCCGCATCCCCGATCAAATGCATAACCGGCAATATTGATGTCCTGCTCTGTAATTCCATAATAGGCGTCGATGACGATCAGCGCCACATCACACCGGTCAAGACTTCTTAATGCTTTGATAATTGAAAACTTTTCAAGTTTTTTGGATACCCGGGCCTTGCGGCGAATACCGGCGGTATCGATAAGAAGGTACGATTTACCGTTCATATTGCACACGGAATCGACGGCATCGCGGGTTGTACCCGGAATATCGCTGACCAGCAGACGATTTTGTCCAAGGATTCGGTTGATCAGCGACGATTTTCCCACGTTGGGTTTTCCCACCACCGCCAGTCGAATAATATCCGTCGTTTTTTCCGGTTCTGTCTTTGGCAGGACATCTGTGAGATCATCCAAAAAATCCGAAATCCCGTAGCGATGTTCGGCGGAGACAGGATATATTTTCTCTATTCCTAAACTGTAAAAATCGTAAAGTCTATCTTCTTGCTCGACTCCATCAATTTTATTGACCGCATAAAAAACATGTTTTGGCAGGGGACGAAGAACTTTGACAATATCTTCGTCAAATGGAGAAATACCGCTCTTGCCGTCCAGTAGAAGAATAATCACATCCGCATCTTCAATGGCCTGGAGGATCTGAGAGCGTATTTTCCGAGCAAAATCATCTTCATCCCCGCCCGGAAATCCTCCGGTATCGACCAGCGTAAAATCGACGTCGTTCCATGTGGCATCGCCGTAATGGCGATCCCTTGTAACACCGGGGAAATCGTCAACAAGAGCTTTTCTCGTTCCGGTTACACGATTAAAAAAGGTCGATTTGCCCACATTCGGGCGACCCACTATGGCAACAATCGGTTTCATGGCAGATTTTTGTATCTGAATCGTTCTATTCCTGTCAAATCCATAAAAGGATACGGTACTTCTCACGGCTCAGTTTTTTTGGGTTAGACCTGTCCGGATATCTTCATTCGATGTTTTGTTTGACATACCAGCGCCATTTCTTTATATTAACTCATTTTTAGAAAAGGAGGATATTATCCATTAATCCGGGACCGGCAGGGCATACCGGAGACCGGCAGAGCATACCGGAGAATAAATTACCATCTAAAGAGCTTACCGCGCATCCGATTGAATCTTATTATCTTTTCCTCCAGAAAGCTTTCATACTTTGATATCATCATGAGATTTACAATATTCAAACGACTGACTTTCGGATATCTCGCCATTATGTTGCTGATGCTGTTTCTGGTTATCTTCGTCGCCCTCAAACTCAACCAGTTGACCCGTCTCACGCGTGCAGCGTCATCCGTTGACGGTCAAACGGTCAATCTGACCGAACGACTGTCAAACAATATG
>JARRRC010000065.1:0-14535 GCA_037381105.1 Desulfobacterales bacterium | reverse complement strand
ATCCGAGGGTCGTGTTGATTTTCGTCAACTTGTCAAAATGCTGGTTAAAGAATTTGGCGTTCGAGTAGAAATGCGACAGGTTGGGATACGCAATCAGGCAAAAATGTGCGGCGGTATCGGAAGATGCGGACGAGAGATCTGCTGCTCGGCATTTATCGAGAAATTCGGTCCTGTTTCCATACGAATGGCAAAAGAACAGGGACTGTCGCTAAATCCCACAAAAATTTCAGGACAATGCGGCCGGCTCATGTGTTGTTTGACTTTTGAGCATGACATGTATCATGAATTACAGGAAAATTTTCCAAAAATCGGTGCAAAGGTTACAACCAAAAACGGGAAGGGAAAAGTGATACGACATAATGCCCTGTATAATCGGATTGCCGTTCGTTTGGAAGACGGTGAGGAAATAGAGACTCGGATAGACGAGATCATCGATGACTAACTCAGGCTTCACACCTTTACATTGAATGCGGGAGAAAAAATGGCAAAACCTTTTTATATTACGACGCCGATATACTATGTGAATGCCAGACCCCATCTTGGGCATGCCTATACCACCATTGTGGCCGATGTCGCCACACGGTTTCATGCCATGCGCCAGGAGGAGACTTTTTTTCTGACCGGCACGGATGAACATGGCGACAAGGTTGTTCAGGCGGCCAAAAAAGAGAATTTAAGCCCCAGGATCTACGTTGATAATATAAGCGGACTTTTCAGAGCCCTCTGGCCCGAGCTGAATATCAAGTACAACCATTTCATTCGTACGACGGATGCTTCCCACATGACTTTGGTGAAGCAGATCATGCAAAACATTTATGATTCGGGTGATATCTATTTCAGCGAATATGAAGGACTTTACTGCTTTGGATGCGAGCGTTTCTATACGGAAAGAGAGCTGATTGACGGCGGGTGCCCTGATCATAAAACAACGCCCGAGTCCATCAAAGAATCCAACTATTTTTTTAAGATGAGTCGTTATCAGAACTGGCTGATCGATCATATTCATCGCCATTCTGAATTCATCAGTCCGAAGCGGTATAAAAATGAAGTGCTGGCCTTTCTCAAAGAACCACTGGAAGACCTTTGTATCTCCAGGCCCAAAACGCGCCTTAAATGGGGAATCACCCTCCCTTTTGATAAAGAATATGTGACATATGTCTGGTTCGATGCACTGTTGAATTATGTTTCAGCACTGGGCTATCCGGATGATGATCGGTTTAAGACATTCTGGCCCTATGCCCAGCATATTATCGCTAAGGATATCTTAAAACCCCATGGGATTTACTGGCCGATTATACTCAAAGCGGCCGGCATTCCCGTATATCAAAAATTGCACGTTCATGGATACTGGAATGTCGATCAAAGCAAAATGTCTAAAAGTATCGGGAATGTCATCGAACCGCTGCATCTGAAAAATGTTTACGGTCTCGATGCATTCCGGTTCTTTTTGATGCGGGATATGACCTTCGGTCTTGATTCCAATTTCAGTGAAGCGGCACTGGTACAACGCATCAATTCAGATTTGGCAAATGATCTCGGGAATTTATTCAGCAGGGTTCTGGCTATGGTTCACAAGTATTTTTCCGGAGTTGTTCCCGACATCGATGTTAAAGTGGAGAAAGAACTGGAACTTGGTCTGAAATCCGAAGCCTTGAGAACCATCGGCAAATATGAAAGGCATATGGCAAAATTCGCGTTTAACAAAGCGATTATGGCGGTCTGGGAATTTATCAGCCACATGAACAAATATATCGACCTCACGACCCCTTGGGTGCTTGCAAAGAAAAAATCCAGTCAAAAACAGCTTGAAGTGGTCATCTACAATCTCCTTGAATCCCTTCGTATCATATCCGGTTTGATCTATCCCGTCATGCCGGATACGGCCGAAACCATGCAAAAGCATCTTGGCATCGGCCCAAAGAAACAGGTTTTTAATCTGGATGTCCTTAAAACATGGAAAACCCTGGCTCCGGGCACGAAGATTCCTAAATCAATTACACTTTTCCCGAGAATCGATCATAAACAGGATCGTATTTCCGTATCCGAGGAAACAGATTCAATGGCTGAAAGGCTTAATGTTAAACCCGAAATAACCCTTGATATTCTTAACAAGGTTGATCTCAGGGTCGCCACGGTTCTTCACGCCGAGGCGGTTCCCCGGGCGAAAAAATTGTTAAAGCTGGAAATTGACATCGGGGAAAAAAGGACCATCGTGGCCGGCATATCGGAGTCCTATTCTCCGGAGGATTTAGAGGGGCGGCAGGTTATCATTGTGGCAAACCTGAAGCCGGCCAAGTTGATGGGGATACTTTCCAACGGCATGTTGTTGGCAGCCGTGGAAAAAGACGCAAGCGCCGTTGCTACAATTGATAAAAAAGTGCCCCCCGGAACGCCGCTGCGTTAGTCCGGATATTTTACAAAAATTTTCGAGAAAAATAGATTATCATCCGATATACTATTTAGATAAACTGGAACATCTTTTTAAACCCTTTTTATGCAGAATTCAGATATATGTCCGCAGCAAAAAAAGGTTTGTCAGGAGCACCTTAAAATATGCCGCGTGGGCGTTTCTTTTATGTGTTGCGGTCTATGGAATAATTAGCGGTTTTGGCAGACAATCTAACGTGCCTTTGGCCAAAGACTCTTTTTCACCATTTTCCTATGGCCCAACCCTTGATAAGAAAAAAGTTCAAACGTTGTTCAATCACGTATCCTTTGTAAACTTAGAGGATAAAAGTTTCAATTTTGTTTCCAACGGCCGTCAATTCAGGGTTGACACCAGCCTTGATACCGAACTCCAGCACTATCTGTTATCAAAACTGAACACCTCTACCGCCCGATACATTGGAATTGTGGCCATGGAACCGGCGACCGGCAGAATTTTATCCATGGTAAGTTTTGATAAAACCAACGCTTCAAACAATCCGTGTCTGGAAAACAGGTTCCCTGCGGCGAGCATATTCAAGATCGTCACGGCATCTGCTGTCATAGAAAAATATGGCTTCGGACCGGATCATGTATTTGCATACAATGGTATGAAGCATACATTATACAGGTCTCAGCTTAAAGATCGGAAAACCCGGTATACCAATAGAATCACCTTTAAAGATGCGTTTGCCCAATCGGTGAATCCGGTTTTTGGAAAAATCGGAGCCCTCTATCTGGACAAAGAGACCCTTGTAAAATATGCAAAAGCCTTTGGTTTCGGCAGAAAGATCAATTTTGAGCTTCGAATTGATCCCAGTTGCATCGTGGTAACCGATAAGCCGTATCGATGCGCCGAGATTGCCAGTGGCTTTAACAATAATACAAAAATGTCTCCCGTGCATGGAGCGATGATGGTTTCGGCAATTATCAATCAGGGGAAGCTGCCGGAGCCCACCATCGTTGACCGGATTGTTAACGAAAAAGGACGTACCATTTATCATAACCAATCGGTCTATATCACCCAGGCGATCGCCGAGGATGCGTCCAGAATTCTAAATCGCCTAATGGCCACCACCATAAAAAACGGTACCTTAAGAAAAACTTTCCGGCGATACAGAAGAGACAAGATACTTTCAAGGCTCAATATCGGCGGTAAAACAGGCTCCATAGACAATAAAACCCATGATGTCAGATTTGACTGGTTTGTGGGATTTGCCGAAGAAAAGGAAGGGGACAGGAAAATTGCCTTGTCCATTATTGTGGCCCACGAAAAATACATCGGACTTCGTGCCGGTTATTATGCGCGTATTGCCATGAAAAAGTATTTTGATCGCTATTTTGCGGAAAACAAACAGGAACCTGTAAAAAAGCTGGTCGCTTCCAAAAAAAGGTAGAAATTACTGGTGATAAATTGGAGGGAGGATTCTCATCATGCCGGGTTTTGAAATATTTGGCGAAGAAGAACGCAAAGAAGTTCAAGATGTTCTCGATACAGGCGTACTGTTCCGCTATGGTTTCGAGGGGGTTCGAAATCCGGAATCCCTTGAATCCGTTATCACTCCTCGCACAAAGGCGGTTTTGCCGGTCCATATGTGCGGGGCAATGGCGCATATTGAAGAGATAGAAAATTTTTGCACCCGGAAAGGGCTGGTATTGATCGAAGACGCTTGCCAGTCCGTGGGCGGAACCTTTAAGGGGAAGTCGCTGGGAACATTCGGACAGATGGGGTGTTTTTCATTCGATCCTGTCAAAACGATTACCTGCGGTGAAGGGGGTGCCGTTGTAACAGATAACCAAAAGCTTTATACGCTTGCCGAAGCGTATGCCGACCACGGTCACGATCACATGGGAAATGATCGGGGTCTCGAAGGACATCCCATTCTTGGAACAAACTATCGCATCAGCGAATTGAATGCGGCCGTTGGACTGGCCCAGCTGAAAAAGCTTGATTTTATATTGGAAAAACAAAGGGCGCATAAAAAGGCCGTCAAGGATGCTTTGGCACAATTTCCGGCGATCAGTTTTAGAGAGATCCCCGACCCTGAGGGAGATTCCGCAACATTTCTCTCATTTTTTCTGCCGAATGAGGCTCTCGCCCGCGCCGCATCAACATCTCTTTCCGACGCAGGTGTGGATGCCTGTTTTTACTGGTATGACAACAACTGGCATTATATTCGGCAATGGGATCATTTTAAATCTCTCAAGTCTCCTGCCAGGCTGCCGATATCTCTTATTAAAGATCATCCCGACTATGAAAAAATACAGCTTCCCAGGTCGGACGGCATTATGGCCAGAAGCATTTCCATGCTGATAAAACTCTCCTGGACGGCGGATGAACTTTCCCGGCGAATCGAAAAAATAACGGAGGTATTTGGGAAAATAGTAAATAGTAGATAGAAAATATTAAATAGAAAATAGTTATAGTAAGTGGTGAACAGGAGAGATGAAACAGGAAATGGGTGATAGGCGAAAGGTTTTGAAACCACTTCTAAAGTTTTGGGATCCTGTTTATTTTTATATGAATAGATGGAGCGAAGCGACACCTTAATAACTTTAGGCATTTCAAACTTTAGTTCACTTTAGACACTTTTTAATTTATCCGAAATCAGTTATGAAGCTCCATAATCCATGAGCTGAGGACACTCTAATGTTTCGAAATTTCAAAATGGTATCTTATGTTGTTTTTGGACGGGGCTGTTTCAGCCAGTTGGATGATATTCTTGCCAAAAAACGGCAATCAGACGATGCATTCATGGTTTTTTTAGTGGATGATGTATTTCAAACGAGCCCCTTAAAAAACAGGGTGCCGATAAAAAATCGGGACAAGCTCATATGGGTTAACGTTGATGACGAACCCAAGACAGCATACGTCGATGCGTTGACGCAGCAGATCAAAGACTTTTTCGGTGAATTGCCTGACGGAGTTATCGGAATCGGCGGCGGGGCTACCTTGGACATTGCCAAGGCAGTATCTTTGATGCTTACAAACCCGGGTTCTTCCGCCGATTATCAAGGATGGGATCTGATTCAAAATCCGGCCGTATATCATGTGGGTATTCCGACATTATCCGGAACCGGCGCCGAGGTGTCCCGTACGACCGTACTTTCCGGTCCCGAAAAAAAGCTTGGGATCAATTCCGACTTCACGGTGTTCGATCAAATTCTTCTCGATCCCGAGTTGATTGCAGGAGCGCCGGAGGATCAGCGTTTCTATACCGGCATGGACTGTTATATCCACTGTGTGGAATCTCTGAACGGCACTTATCTTAACGCATTCAGCAAGGCATACGGTGAAAAGGCTATGGATCTGTGCAAAACGGTTTTTTTGGATGATTGCCCGGACGGCGACGATATGCTGATGATGGCTTCATATTGCGGGGGCATGAGCATTGCTTACTCACAGGTGGGCGTATGTCATGCTCTCTCATACGGTCTTGGCTTTGTATTGGGAATTCATCACGGAATCGGCAACTGCATCGTCTTTGACTGCCTTGAGAGCTACTATCCGGAAGGTGTTCGCGAGTTTCGAGAGATGATGAAAAAGCATCATATTCGTCTTCCTCAAAATGTGACGGCAAATGTCGATGAGGACGAACTGGAGAAAATGGTGGATGTCGCGCTGGTACTCGAACCGCTCTGGGAAAACGCTCTAGGCGCCGATTGGAAGCGCGTCATGTCCCGGGAAAAAATCAGAAGTTTGTATCAGAAAATGTAATGCCGGTTATTTGGAAATCTTCATGACAATGACAACCAAAATATATTCCTTGGTCAAAACATTGGCAAAGCGGGTTCTGTATTATCTTCTCGCCGACGTCT
Organism: Desulfobacterales bacterium; assembly: GCA_037381105.1. Lineage (GTDB taxonomy): Bacteria > Desulfobacterota > Desulfobacteria > Desulfobacterales > UBA11574 > UBA11574. The sequence goes on along the minus strand of JARRRC010000065.1, from coordinate 8,292 downwards.
ATTTCGGAAAGCACATGGATACCGTTCCGAACCGTTCCATCGTGTTTTTCCCGTACCGCCAAAACATCCTGTGCTGCGGAATAACGGGGATTGTTTCATTTAAACACAAAAAGCCGGCAGATGATCATGCAGGCTTTGCGGTTTTAAGTGAAATGATCGACAAACTTGAATGTCGTCTGTTCGAAAACTGCAAACAGGATAATTTACGTTTTAAGGATCATTATCTCGGCGGCAATGAACATGTCGATTCGCTTCTATCGGCTGTTCGAAGCTTGAAACGAAATGACGTATTTTTTACCTTTTTTACCGACCCTAAAATCCAGAATGAACTTTCAAATTTTACGCGTCGGTTTTCAAAGGTCATTGATTCGGAATCGAAATATCTAACGGAACATATGGGGTATCTGGATTCCAAAGACGTCGATATCCTGATGCGACGAGTCGAAACTTTAAAAGATATTTCTTGGTGTCTTTCTTCGGAAATTATCGGTAATATCGAAAATATTGAAAATCTGTTAGGATCCGACAACAAAAACACCGGGATCGCCGTCATCAATATCTTTAAGCAGATCAATTCCGTATTGAACAGCATTGACCGGCTTGAGGTTCGGGGCCGGGATTCGGCGGGCGTTTCCATGATGTTTATTCTTGACGGGAGTGAGTACGACAGATTCGAAAAAGCCCTGAAAGAAATGAATCTTTTCGACCGGTTCAAAGAGAGGTCGGCTCAAGATGTTCTGGTCAATTCGGGAATAAACGTCAATCAGACAACGGATGAAGGCGGCCAAAAGCGTATTGCCATTGCCATGACGTATAAAGTGGCCGCAGAGGTGGGGCGACTAGGAGATAATATTCATTACGTTCGACAGCAGATTAAAAACGACCGGATTCTTCAGAAACTGGCGACGCTTTCACATCAATACCATACCATTTCCGGACATACCCGATGGGCCTCGGTCGGCGCCATCAATGAACCCAACTGTCATCCCGTTGATAATAAAACTGCCGGAGACAATACTCAGCATCGCGGTATTATTCATGTCTGCCTGAACGGAGACATCGACAATTATCTTGAATTAAAAAAAGAATATGAAAAGAACGGTTGGTTTATCCATCGGGATATTACCACCGATACCAAGATCATCCCGCTTCAAGTGGGAAAGTATATTCAGCAGGGCTTTGATGTAGAGGAAGCTTTCAGGCTGGCAGTGAACGATTTCGAGGGATCGCATGCCATATCCATGCATACCGATCTTGCGCCCGGTAAGCTCTTCCTGGCCCAGAAGGGGAGCGGACAGGCCATTTTTGTGGGCATCTCCGAAGATCATTATGTTCCTTCTTCAGAGGTTTACGGCCTGGTGGAAGAAACGCCCTATTTTATCAAGATGGATGGGGAAAAAGAAGTGCCGGGAAAGAACGGAGTAACCCAGGGACAGATTTTTATTCTAGACCAGGAATCCGCCGGTGGAATAGACGGTATTACAGCGATGTATTATGATCGAACTCCGGTTGATTTGAAAGAGAATGACATCAAACAAACCGAAATCACCTCAAGAGATATCGACCGTCAGGATTTTCCCCATTATTTTTTAAAAGAGATTTCAGAAGCCCCGATGTCCATTGAAAAAACGCTTCAGAATCGCTGGAAAATAATAGATGACGGCATCAATCGATACGGGATAACCCTGGATGAAACAATATTCCCTAAAGCGCTTCAAAATGTGCTTTTGAATAATAAGATACGGCGTATCTTTTTTGTCGGCCAAGGGACTGCCGGGGTGGCTGCATTGGCTTGTTCGGACATTTTGAATTACTATATGGATGATTCGTCCGTTTACATCAGTGCACTGAAGGCATCGGAACTCAGCGGATTCAAGCTTTGTGACAAGAAAAAAACAGATACGATGGCAGATGCGCTGGTGATCGCCGTCAGTCAGTCCGGAACAACAACAGATACCAACCGCGCCGTTGAAATGGTAAAAGAGCGCGGTGCATACACTTTGGCTATCGTGAACCGAAGAGATTCCGATATTACTTTCAAGGTTGACGGTGTTATGTACACCAGCAGCGGCCGAGATATTGAAATGTCGGTCGCTTCGACAAAGGCGTTTTATTCACAGGTTGTCGCCGGAGCGGTATTGGGACTCAAAATTGCCGAACTTAAAGGGCGAAGACATCATGAATTTATTTCAGCGGAAATAAAACAGCTGCTTAAATTGCCCGATCATATGAGGACGATTTTATCCATGCACAACAGAATCGGGAATTCGGCCAAAAAGCTTGCGACAATCAAGACATATTGGGCTGCCGTGGGCAGCGGCCCCAACAAGGCGGCGGCGGATGAAATCCGGATCAAGCTGAGCGAACTATGCTACAAAACGATCTCATCGGATTTTATCGAAGACAAAAAGCACATCGATCTATCATCTGAGCCGCTGATTATTGTCTGTGCCGCCGGAACAAGGGGAACCGTTATCGGGGATATCATAAAAGATACCGCAATCTTTCAGGCCCATAAAGCAACCCCGGTGGTCATTGCCGATGAGGGGGAAAACAGGTTCGATCCTTTTGCAGAAGATGTATTTCATGTTCCGTTGGTCAGTGAACATTTTGCACCGATTTTAAACACCTTGGTGGGTCATATCTGGGGATACTATGCCGCTGTGGCCATTGATGAGGCGTCACGGTTCCTTTACGATTTTAATAAAGATGTTCGAAACACTGTGGATGATTATGCAAAAAAGGGGTCGGATGTCTATGAAATCGTTTTGGAGAAATCTTTTCGAGAAAAAGTTGCCGTATTCTATAGAGAATTCAGAAAAAAGAAAGCTGCCGGCGGTTTTCCCGCAACCCTGGGATTGGAGATGGCGTCGGACCTGACGCTTTTGCTTAAATACCTCTCGGGCCGGCTGCCGGTATCTGATTTTGAGATCGATTTCGGGATTAAGGGAACTGCCCTGAACATGCTTAACAAGCTGTTTGAGTGTTTGGCGGAATCGATTAATTGCATGTCTCGTCCTGTGGATGCCATCCGGCATCAGGCCAAGACGGTTACTGTAGGGACAAGTCGGATCAGCGAAAAGCTGGAAGGTATATTGTTTGAAACACTGGCGAAATATAAGATTCGTTCCGCTCAACTGATCAACCGAAATATATTGGTTCTGAAAAATTTGCAGCAGATCGTTGCGAGTATTGAAGGGGCCATCCTATATAAAATCAGTGGATTGAATCTGCTGGGCGAACCAACGGATGAGACAACGATCAGCATCATCAGAAAAGACGGGGTGCTCAAGCCGATTCCGTCAAGAGTCGAAACAGATCCGATACTCAAGGGAACCAAGAGGATCATTGTGCGGGAAGGAAATGTGTATATTGGCATCGGTCGAAAAGATGATCGCAGCATTATCGTTATTCCGATTATATCCGACTCACCCGATACGCCGAACATGATCGATAATATACTGCTTTTGAATATTTCATTTAAAGAAGATGTGCCCCTTGCCGTTAAGATAAAGGCTCTTGGCGGAAAATATGAACGGATCAAAAATATCGTTCAGGAAAACAGCGTAAAATGGGATGACCAGCATCTTGAACTGGTAAAGATGAAGTCGCTTTTTGGAATATCCGCAGAAAAGATCGGTGAGTTTATTGTATCTCGTGTCAATCATCAAGCCGTCTGATCTGGATATTTCACGTGATTGAAGCAAACCGGCTTGATGACGCGGTGTTTCACAGGCTATGGGGTATTTCCCGATTCAAGCGAATACTTTCCAAATCGATTTGCGTGTCGTAGACCAGAATCTCGACGCCAAATTCTAAAGCCCGTCTCAGTTCCTTTCCATACGCGGGATCGATATGATCGGCGGGCTGAAACGTTTTTGCATCCATCCGCTGGATGACATAGAATATTACACAACGAAATCCTTCGAAAACAAGAGATTCCAGTTCAACCAGATGTTTGAGTCCTCTCGATGTGACTGCATCCGGAAAACATGCTACCCCGTCTGTAACCAGCGTGCAGTTTTTTATTTCCACATAGCATCGATTATTTTCTCCCTTCTTCAAAAGAATATCAAGGCGGGTATTATCGGAGGTTTTGACTTCCCGGGAAATGGTGTCGTATCCGCTAAGACCGGGCAATAACCCGGCCTCAATCGATTTCGCGACCAGCCGGTTGGGAACCTGTGTATTGATGCCGACGATTGAATCGGGCATTTCAATGAGTTCCCAGGTGTATTTTAACTTCCGTTTGGGATGATCATGGAACGATACGTAGACCGGCCGTCCGGGCTCGCAACACGCCTGCATGCTGCCTGAATTGGGACAGTGGGCGTTAATGGTTTGTCCGTTTGTTAAGGTGATGTCCGCTATGAAGCGATTGTACCGTTTAACAAGGGTTCCCGGTATGAGCGGCGGCCAGGCCAGACCTTCTGTCGCCGGGGTATTTTTTGTTTTTTTCATGGGTAAGCCTCTCGGCCGAAAATAGGAGATAGGAAATAGAAAAGAGGAAACAGAAAAGGGCATAAAGCATCCACCTGAGATGATCTATTTTCCAACTCCTGTTTACGGGAGCGTTTAGTGTTTGATAATATAACAATTGGGTATTACACCATATGTTTTACTAAAACACACTGAACGCTGAACACCGAACACTAAATACTAAACACATCTTATCAATCGGTTCAAGCCTGATCGCGGATGTCCCGAAAAATGAATCTTGAATCGTTATAAATATTGTTGAAAAGATCTTTTTTCTTTGTTAGATCAATAATTATTTTTGCAACCGTAAACAGACAGGAGACGGGAAATGACGGACAAAAAAGAGTTCACTATCAAAGACAAGAGGATATTTGCAGAAGGGGGAGAGGATCAGGAGCCAATAGAAAAAAAGCCCGAACCCGAAAGTGAAAAGCTAAAAGACAAGGCGCTGGAAGAAGAGGTGGCAAAGGAAAAGGAAAGCACGGAATACCAGCTTCCTGAAATAAACTTCGCCACCTTTATTTTTTCTTTGAATCATTCGGTGCTGGTGCATTTGGGCGTCATGGAAGACCCGGTTAGCGGGAAAAAGGAAAAGAATTTGCCGCTTGCCAAGCAAACCATAGATATTCTGGGTATGCTGGAAGAAAAAACGCAGGGAAATTTAACACAGGACGAGGAAAAAATGCTCAAAAATATCCTCTATGATCTGCGGATGATATATATCAGGGAAAAGAAATAACACAAATATTTTATGAAAATTCTTTCTCCTGCGAAAATAAACCTTTTTTTAAATATTTTAGGAAAAAGGATCGACGGTTATCACGATCTGATGAGTCTGATGTGCTGCATCGGACTTTACGACACGGTTTCTCTGCACATCGGTAATCCAAATATCACTGTTTCATGCGATCATCCCCTTGTTCCGGTAGACGAATCAAACCTTGCCGCAGTTGCCGCGCATCTTTTTTTAAAGACACTCAAGAAAAATGAGGGGTTAAAAATTGTCATTCAAAAACAGATACCAGTTTCGGCGGGTCTCGGCGGCGGGAGTAGTAACGCCGCCGCTGTTCTTTTGGGGTTAAACCGCTATTACGATTATCCGTTCTCAAAGGAAGCGCTGATGTCCATGGGGCTTTCAATCGGGGCCGATGTTCCTTTTTTTATTTTCGGAAGTCCGGCAATCGCCACTGGAATCGGCGATAAACTTAAAGCATATCCGGGACTCGAAAAGCTGTCGATATTATTGGTTTCCCCTGGTTTCAGCGTATCTTGATCCAGGATGCCATTTATGCAATGATCTCGAAGCTGTTACGGCATCAGAGTACCCTGTTATAAATACTGTTAAAAAGGCGCTTTTAAACCACGGGGCACTGGGAGCTTTAATGACAGGACGCGGGCCGACCATATTCGGCCTTTTTTCTGATTCAGATGGGGCCTTGCAAGCAAATCATACCCTTTCTCGTGTCTATGGATGGAGAATGTATCTTGCAGATATGATCACACAGGATACGGGATACCGGATACAGGATACAGGAATTAAAATTCAGGCTTAAGGGGCAGGGCCCGGGAGTTTAAACTGTATCCATGTATCCTGCATCTTCTTTTCTGGGGCGTCGTCAAGCGGTAAGACACAGGATTTTGGTTCCTGCATTCGGAGGTTCGAATCCTCCCGCCCCAGCCAGATTTTGTTCGATAAGAATTGCCGGAATAATCTATTCATCATGATCATTTAAAATGACAAGCAAAATACGCAAACGGTGGGTTGTATTAAATGGCTGATTTTATGATATTTACTGGAAATTCAAATCCGAAGCTCGCCCAAAAAATATGCGATTATCTTAGTGTGCCTCTCGGGGGAGAGAAAGTTAAACGTTTCAGCGATGGAGAGATTCAGATCGAAATCGATGAGAATGTGAGGTCGAGAGATGTTTTTGTCATCCAGTCGACCTGTTGCCCTGTGAACGAAAACCTGGTTGAGCTGCTTCTGATGATCGATGCCTTCAAACGGGCTTCGGCGGCCAGAATAACAGCGGTGATCCCATATTACGGATATGCGCGCCAGGACAAGAAGGTCGCCCCGCGTGTTCCCATCAGCGCAAAACTGGTGGCGGATATGCTGACGGTTGCCGGCGCTTCCAGGATTATTACCATGGATCTTCATGCAGGGCAGATTCAGGGCTTTTTCAATATCCCGGTAGACAATCTCTTTGCTGCTGCGGTTCTTATCGATTATATCAAAGATAATTTTAATGATGACCTTGTGATCGTTTCTCCGGATGCCGGCGGCGTTGAAAGAGCCAGGGCCTTTGCAAAACGTCTCAATGCCGGTCTCGCCATTATTGACAAACGCCGGGATGCTCCCAACAAAGCCAAGGCAATGGCTGTTATCGGCAACGTTTCGGACAAGGCGGTGGTTATTCTTGACGATATGGTCGATACTGCCGGAACCCTGGTTGAGGCAGCGGATGCGATTATGAGAAACGGCGCCAGGGAAGTTCATGCGTGTTGTGCGCATCCGGTTTTGTCGGGCCCTTCCATTGAAAGAATTGAAGCTTCACCGCTTAAAACGCTTGTTGTGACAGATACCATCCCATTGAGACAAAATGCCGAAACCTGTAATAAAATAAAGGTACTTACGATTTCCGAGCTGATCGGCGAAGCGATTATTCGAAGTTTTAAAGGAGATTCGGTAACCTCGCTTTTTGTGTAAACGTCTTTTAAGGAGGATAAATATACTTTGGAGTTAATAGAATTAAAAACAGAAAAACGAACCGCAACCGGCAACGGCCCTGCACGAAGGCTCCGGCAGACAGGACAGATTCCGGCGGTTTTTTACGGGCCGAACACGGAACCTGTTCTGATTTCCGTGAACAAAGCCGATCTCGAACAGGTATTGAAGAAAGGCGGGATCGGTCAGGTTATTTTGAATCTTGTTATTCAAAGTAACGGCGAAACACTCACCGTGCCGGCAATGATAAAGGAACTTCAAACCCATCCGGTTTCCAGAAATTTCATACATGTAGACTTCTATGAAATCAAAATGGATCGCAAGATCACGGTCAAGATCCCTGTGATAACCACGGGCGTGGCAAAGGGGGTTGAACTCGGCGGAATCTTACAAATTGTGAGACGCGAACTAGAGGTGGAATGCCTGCCTTTGGAAGTACCGGAATCGATTGTGATTGATATTACCGATCTTGACATCGGAGATTCTATCCACGTTGGGAAAATCTCCTTAGAAGGTGAAATTGAGATTTTAGAAGATGATAACTATGCAGTGGTAACCGTAGTCAGTCCGAGGCTTGAAGAAGCAGAAGTGCCGGAAGAGGAAGAAGAGGGCGAAGAGGGCGTTGTGGAAGAAGGTGAAAAAGCATCCGAAGCCGGTGGTGAAGAATAGGTTTATGGATAATATTTATGCCGCAAAAACGCTTACGGCTGGTGGTCGGTCTGGGGAACCCCGGCCAAAATTATTCCGGAACACGTCACAATGCCGGCTTCATGGTCGTAGATAAAGTAGCGGAAGCGTTCTCTATTGATCTTTTAAAGCGAAAGTTTAATACCTTATTCGGAACCGGTTCGGTGGATGATGTTAAGGTTGTTCTGGCCAAACCGATGGCCTTTATGAACAGGAGCGGACCTCCGGTTCAACAAATTGCAGGATATTTTCGGATATTATGCGAAGATATTCTGGTGGTTCATGATGACATAGATCTTGCGTTTGGAAGATTAAAAATAAAAGAGAAAGGAGGGGATGGGGGACACAAAGGTGTAAGATCAATCATAGATGCCTTTGGCCGAGGTGATTTTGCACGT
>JARRRC010000064.1:0-8176 GCA_037381105.1 Desulfobacterales bacterium | reverse complement strand
TTTTTTCGGACCATTTGCCCTGCCTTTTATTATCTTAGGAAAAATAAAGAAAATTTAACAAATAACGGAGGTGTGAAATGATCAGAAGACAGTTTGTAATTAAGATTTTTTCAATGCTCTTTTTCATTTTCTGGATAGCGTATACGCCGATCTATTCTGGAGACATGGGTTTAGTCGATCTTCTTTCCAGTAAACTCGGTGTTACAAAAGAGCAGGCTGCCGGCGGAGCGGGATCGATTTTTCAGTTGGCAAAACAAAATCTTAGCGTTGAAGACTTTTCCAGTATTGCAAAAGCTGTTCCCGGTATTGATCAGATGATGGGCGCGGCACCAAAAACAGAAGGGAGTTCAAGTTCTCTTGGAGGGGTCTCATCGATGATGAGTAGCAACAAACTTGGTGGAATGGCAGGTTTAACAAGCTCTTTTGAAAAACTGGGTTTGTCCGGTGATATGGTTAGTAAATTTACGCCAATAATTCTTGATTATGTTAAAAATAAAGGCGGCGAACATGTAATGAATCTCCTTAAAGGTGCGTTGTTATAGCCATCAGTCCACCTTCATGCTGTACATTTTTAAAATCCGGATAAGACAGATTATAGCAATAAACTTTTAAAGTTCAAAAAGGAGAAATTCGATGAAAAAAACATTCGGTTTCGTTGCCCTATTATCAGCACTTTTTCTAATTTTTACCGCGGCGGCTTCCGCAGGTCCTGTAATGGATCGTATTATAAAAAAGGGGGAATTGGTGATTGGCACAAGCGGCGCACAACCGCCTATGACTGCCACCACTAAAAAAGGCAAGCTTATTGGACTGGACGTTGATTTAGCGGAGGCAATGGCCGATGCATTGGAAGTTAAAGCAAAATTCGTTTCAATGCCATTTGCCAAGCTTCTTCCCGCTCTTGAAGCAAACCAGGTAGACATAATCCTATCGGGCATGACCATAACCCCGAAACGCAACAAAAAGGTGGCGTTCGTGGGTCCGTATTATGTCTCTGGAAAGGGAATCCTGGCCGTAGCCGAAAAGTATGCTGCCTTGCAGGAGGCAAAGGGATTGGATACACCGGAAGTTACTGTTGCAGCCCTGAAGAATTCAACGAGTCAGAAATTTGTCGAGACCTTAATCTCTAAAGCAAAATTTATTCCTGCCAATTCCTATGAAGAGGCCATTGATCTTCTTCTCAAGGGCAAGATTGATGTCCTTGTAGCTGATTTTTATTTTTGTGCCCTGTCGGCTTACCGTTACCAAAATAAAGGATTGATCGCAGGGAAGTCACCTCTTACCTTCGAACCACTGGGTATAGCTATGACCGAAGATACGTTGCTCATCAACTGGATGCAGAATTTTATGAAAATTCTGCATGGCAGTGGCAAATTAAAAGAAATGCGTGAAAAGTGGCTTAACGGCGGCTCGTGGATTGATGAATTACCTTAGTCGCCATGACCTATACTTGATTTGACAGATATGATATCCGAAAACACAATGTTTTTGAAATTATGTCGAGCATTAATTTAAATCCGGTCGCAGATTTAGGATTGATGCCAATTTATCCTTATAAACTTCTTAGAAACTGTTCTGCTTCTGATTTCAATTCATAAATATCTGACATTATCGAAATAAAAATTTCTGGTGATAACTCAAGAATGTTCTCTGCTGCTTCTTTAATTCTATTTTTACAGGATTCGTTTAATCCGCCTTCGGATAACGTCGCAAGAAGATTCCCAAGAACAATGACTGTCTGAAAGTCTGATCCTTGGTTGGATACATGAGATAGATTATGATATTCACATGCATCTTCAACTTTTTTGGGGAGTCTCCAATGATGACACAGCAGAGACCCCAAGTAGGAACTGGCTGGTAATTTGTAGTGCACTTCTGCATCCGAGAACAAACAACCATTTTGTTCACAATACCGTTTGAGCGCTTTGTAATGTTCCGGGAAGAATTTTATATATACCAACTTCCCAATGTCGTGGAGTATGGATGCTGTCCACAATTCTTCAGGATCCAAATATTTAAAAAATTTCTTAGCCAAATACTTTGTAGTCAGAGCTGTGAAGAAAGAGTGATGCCAATAGTTATTAAGCTCATTCTTTTCTTCAATTCCCATTGCATTGACAACACCGACAGAAATCACAATCCGTTGTATAACACTTAGTCCCAAATATGCGACGGCATACTTTACGTTTGAAGTCGTCTTTGGAAGCGAATAATACGCACTGTTAACAACAGCCAATACTTGTGCAACCAGCGCCGGGTCTCCGGATAGAGTCTCTGCTATCATTGCGCTGCTTGCCGATTCGTTCTGTATCATTTCCTGAATGCGGATTACTGCTTCGGGCAATGCAGGCAGACTACAATGCTCGCGAAGAAATGTTTTCGGGTCGATTTCTATAGGTTCTAACATGCTTCTTTCTCTTCAAAAACTTGTATGTCTATCATCTATAACTTTCTTTTGACAAAATTTTTCATATGAGCCGACATCAAAACTCAATATATTATTCAAACATATTATAAGTTATCGGCAATATTATTAAAGTCTTTAGGAAAACTTCCGTATACTGTGGTAAGACATCAAATGTGGCCTTCAGTGCTGCATTATCTTGTTAGGGATGCTAAAATTAAGAAATCCCAATGACTTTAAAAAAATATTGGGCCGATATGAGGAAGGAAATTACATGTATATATTCATTAGATGTAATCTGCTAAATTGACATTTATCAAATTCGAGCTGTAAATATCAAGTAAGGATCATTATTCAGATTCAATCATTCACTGGCCTGGTTCAGAAAGGCCATGTCCTCTTGGCTCAGTTTCAGCTCCAGCGCCTTGGCAAAGCTCTCGACCTGTTCTACGCTGGTGGCGCTGACAATGGGTGCGGTGACGCCTTCTTTGTGGATCAGCCAGGCCAGCGCCACTTCCGCCGGTTTAGCTTTGTGACCGGCAGCCACCTCATCGAGCGCCTTCAGGATAGCATGGCCCCGGTCGTCAAGGTACTTGGCAACGCCCTCACCCCGTTTGGATTGACCCAGATCCGCTTTTGAACGGTATTTGCCCGACAAAAAGCCGGACGCCAGGGAGTAATAGGTTACCACGCCCAGCCCTTCCCTGATGCAAAGGTCACGCAAGGGGCCGTCAAAACTGGCCCGGTCGTACAGGTTGTATTCAGGCTGTAGCACCTCATAGCGGGGCAGATGTTTGTCCTTTGCCGCCTGCAAGGCCTCAGCCAGTTGCTCGGCGCTTAGGTTTGATGCCCCGACAGCCCGGATCTTGCCCGCCATCAGCAGCATTTGAAAAGCGCCAAGGGTTTCCTCTAAGGGCGTGTCCGGGTCCGGCCAGTGCGAAAAATAAAGATCCACCACATCCGTGTTAAGCCGGGCCAGGGACTCATCGATGGCCTGATGTATCCACTTGGCACCGAGGCCCTTTTTACCCGGTTGCCCGAGATCGGAGCCGACCTTGGTAAAAAGCGTGACTTTGTGACGTATGCCGGGGCGGGCCTTGAACCAGCGTCCCAGAATGGTTTCCGACTCGCCGCCTTTGTTTCCGGGTGCCCAGGAAGAATAGACATCTGCCGTATCAATGGCGTTAAAGCCATGGTCGATAAAGGCATCCAGAACTGTAAAACTTTGTCTTTCGTCGATGGTCCAACCAAATACATTGCCGCCGAACACCAACGGCACTATTGCCAGGCCTGTATTTCCCAAAACACGCCTTGTCATCTTTACCTCCTCCGCAGATATCGAAACTGCGAATAATGTTTATCGTAACCGGCACTCAACCAAGCGCACTTGTGCGTCCGGATTCATGCTGGTGTTATGCAACTCAAACCCGCCCGGCAGCAAATGCCGCCGGCATAAGTTTAGGCCGTTCAGAAAGCCTTCCCGAGTTACTGTTTTCCGGATGACCCCGGCTTCAATCGTCAGGGCCGAGTCATCAATCAATCGGCACACCGCACCTTGCCGTTAACCTCGCAGTGGAAACAGTATCTCAAAGAATTCAATCCTCGGCTTGCCTTCGACCTTATAAGCCACGGGTATGGTGCGTGCAAGCTCTGTTTCTTGAAACTCTCGCATGGATTGTTCAGAGTCCCATAAATAGATTCCGGTGAGTTCGCCGGTTTGTTTCTCTTGGCCGTAGTACTTCTGAACCAATCCGGGTAATGCCCGAAACTTTGGAGCTCGTTCTTTCATAACCCGTTGCACCTCGTCGTCAGAAAGACCGCCTTTGAATTTCACAAACTGGATAATCATTACAACCTCCATCTGAGACTACGAATAGGTGACCTGTTCTACGTCCTCGCTAAACCACATCTCTGGTTTTCCGATGACTCCAATATTTTCCATAAGTGAAGGTACAGCTTCTGCAAAATCTTTTGCTCCCTTCATGTTTTTGAAATGATGCACTGCAATTATGTCATTGGGGTCGGATTCTTCTCGATGGACACTGGCATACGTGATGCCATGTTGCTTGCGAAGCCAATCCGCATCATCATATCCGCGTTTCCATATGGAATAGTCTTCCACCTTGTGTCTTATGATCAGAGTCGCCATTTCTTGTTACCTCCCGACATATTTAGTTTGAGTTAAAATTTGGTGAAAAAAACACCTTTTCATTATGCAGGGACTTGAATTGTACAGGCCCAACCAAAGGTCAGTGGTACCCGATTGAAGTGTGTTCCTACTCGGCAGACGCTTCAAAAATAGAAAAGTTTATTCCGGTTTCTTATTGATCTAAAAATAACATAGATATGGAATTACCCAAGTCAAGAGGAAAAAAGGCACATTGTGGGAGGCTAAATCAGGGGGGATATATGCTGTGCATGAAAATATCTTGCCAACATTTTGGGCACAAAATATTTGATAAGTATTGTGATGTCTGCCAGAATTTTAGGCTCGAAACTTTTGCCATAGAAGATATTAAAATCTCGGATAATATGTAAAAATTAAAATTTCATCTTACATCTCAAAATTTTAGTTCAAACAAAATCTGACACTGTCGTATATCCATCATCTGAATTTTGCTTTTTTTACAGACATGTCTTTGGAACACAAAATATCTTTGTTTGAAAGAATCACGCGACCCATCGCAAAACTTAAAAGGTTAGGTCAGGTTGTGATATCATATTATTGTTATCACAAAAATACCAGGCACTTGATATCTGTAGATCATTGCAGTAAAATGTAACAAAGAATTCACTGGCCCGGCATAGGTAAGGAGCAGGGGACTGAAAAGCAGAACAGGTGGAACAAGGAGCCGAAGGTAGCCGGACATTCTGCCGCGTCCGGTGCAATAACTTATCTGATACTATTTCACAAACATCCTGCTTTTCTTCTTAGTGTGAATGAGCAGGTAGATCGTCATGTTCATGGTCGGTAACGCGGTGATAGTCTTCCCCTGATGCATTGGCCGGATCAACATGGATGGTAGCGTTAGAGAGGTATCGTAACTTATGCAAAAGATGGTGCCGTACCTCTTTTGCAATTTCATGACCGTTTTCAACAGTAAGCTCAGGACTGACCGCAACATTCACCTCCGCATAAAGCCGATGCCCCAGCCATCTTACCCGCACTTCAGAAACGCCCTCCACTCCCGGAGTATGGTTTACTGTGTGCCTGATTTCATCGACAATCTCCGGATCCACACCGTCAAGCATGCGAGAAAAGATGGATTTGCCCGATTCCCATACGATGCGGAGGATTGCCGTGGTAATGAGCAGGCCGACGATAGGGTCCGCCAATGGATAGCCCAGCCAGACGCCCACCGCACCAACAAGCACGGTCAGACTCGTGAGTCCGTCAACTCGTGCGTGATGCCCATCAGCGACGAGAGCGGCGCTGCCGATTTCGTTACCGACCTTGATGCGGAATTGAGCTACTCCTTCGTTGCCGATGAAACCGACCACCGATGCAACGATCACCGCCCAAAGATACTTTACCGTCTGCGGGTGAAAGAAACGGTCAATGGATTCGTACCCGGCAACAATTGCGCTCAGCAGTATTGTGAGCACGATTGCCAGACCTGCGAGGTCTTCTACCCGTCCGTAACCGTAAGTAAATCGTCTATTCGGTTTCCGGCGAGCAAGTCTGAATGCGATCCACAGTGGGATGGCGGTAGCGGCGTCACTGACATTGTGAATCATATCGGCAAGAAGCGCCACACTTCCGGAAAACATAACGATGAGAATCTGAAATATGGCGGTCGCGAACAGACCAACGAATGACCACTTAATGGCCCGTATTCCCCTTTCCGTGGTTATAATAGCTGGGTCAATGGCCCCGTGTGCGTGGCCTTGCACTGTCCTGCCGTGGCCTTTCTCATGGTGATGGTTGTTTTGATTGTCGGTCATGTCTCGGAGTCTTCCTTCAATCCTTTCTCATAATAGATAATTATTATTATACATCGTTTTCCTATTTTGTTCATCGTTTAAAGTGACATTAAAGATATCTCACGATTTTGAAACCCCAAAAAACCTGTAATCTATGGCAAAACTCACAAGTTCAGAACATAAAAAAAGGCAGGATCATGTTCAGATCCTGCCAAGCTTTTTTAAAAATAAGTAGATATTCTTTGAGTTAGTAACTTTGGAAACCAAAATATTTCAAAAACAAAATCTCCGTTTTTGATTGTATTTATTGAGAAGTTTCTCTTGTAATGGCATTTTCAAATGCTTCCAAATGATTTAAACTCCCATTTATTAAATTATTGAATACCCTTACCACGTCCTTCGGCATACCATTTAACGCAAGACCCAAGTCATATATATCCATATTTTCAATTTCTATTCCTACATTTAAAACATCTAATAATGAACCCGTTCGATCTACTGTAAAAGTCTGATACACGTTGTCATAGAAGTCTTCCATTTTGGGTATTGTAAAATTACCCGTATCATCCGAGAGCGTTATCATAATACCGTATTTATCACATAAGGTTCTAACTGCATCCATGTGAGCTTGTTCGGATAATTGAATATTAGCAAATGTATTTTCTTCAGGATAGATCGCCCCTAACGTCTTATAAACATCTCTTGCCAATTTTTCTTCTTCATAAATTTCGTAAATAATTTCTGCTTGTTCTTCAGTAAGTTGTCTAACTTTTAGGGCATCTTTGTTTGGGTCGTCAAGTCGTTCTTGGTAGGTAGGTCCTTGACCTAAGTCGCCATCATACTGATTTTGGTTTTGATCCCCTCCGGCAAAAGCAAATGCGGTAAATGATAACAAGGCTGCCACGGTCAAAAAAGTCTTTTTCACTTTTTCCTCCCTTCATAATAACTTACTGTTTTTGGGACATCATTGTTTTGGTTCATAATAATACTTAATGTTTAATAGTTTTACCGTATTAAATTCTTTTTTAATACATCCCCCCTTTCCTATTGGTTATCAAATCACTTAGGGTTCCCATAAATTGCTCAGCTCTTCGGGCATAATTTGAGAATGTGACAGGGATATAAGACTAATTCTGTGCCCCGGATTCCTCCCTATGCTGATATTGGTATTGATGTTGATTCTGTTTCTCAGTTTTCTGCTGCTGCTGATATTGATGCTGGGTTTGATTCTGTCTCTTATTTGTCTTTCGCTGCTGGTATTGATGCTCATGTTGGTTTTGTTGCACTGCATTTGTTCCCTGACTACCCATTCTGTGAGGTCCATTATTACCGTAACCACCCCCGGAATTTCCGCTGGAACCGCTACCTGATCCACCGCCTCTTGCAAGAACAGGCTGACTTCCCAGAAACTCAACCCATACGCAGGTTCCAACCATTTCATGATTTCGGAAAAAAGTTAAAACCTGATCCTCGACATTCGTGGCATGGGGTATGGAACCCCATGTCGGTGTCAAAAACAATGTCATAGCCGTTAATACAAAGATGAAATTGATGCTTTTTCTGAACATAAAATCTCCTTTCTCATTCATATTTTTTCGGAAAAATATTTATTTTAAAAACAATTTCTGATTAAAAGCCATTGCCTCATATGCGCAGAATGTTTCGAACGTAGCCTTTAAAAATGAATAACGTAACCGGTGTGTAAAGGTTACAAAAAATTAAAAGAAATTTGGCTTCCACAATTGATATTCAGTAGAAAACAACCATAAGTATTCGAAACCGAAGACATTCTAAATTGGGACGAAGACTCATTCACCGTGGGGTGACACAGGCGGTTTATGATTAATC
>JARRRC010000063.1:0-14085 GCA_037381105.1 Desulfobacterales bacterium | reverse complement strand
TGGGTTTTCGAATCCAGTTTTTATTTGACCGTTTTATTGATAGATTTTACCTTAAAAAATTTTTCCGGCCTGCTACACGTTACCCGCATTGCTGAAAATAGGGGGTGCGAAACTTGTGTTTTTAAGTTAAAAATATAAATAGAATAATTTAATAAATTGTAATATGGTGCCGTTATATATATAGACCGCAGTTCTTGATGTAAAACATAATTTTTCATTATATGCCTATTTTTTAAGTTATACAATATTTCCTGAGGTTGAACATGAACATCATAAAAAATATCAAAACCTTGTTGAAAGAAGCGGAACTTTATCATTCCCAGGGGCTGTTGTACGAATCGATAGCGAAATATAATGATGCAACCGAACTCATTCAGAATAATGAACAACTCCAAAACAAACAAAGCCTAATCGAGGGCATCTCCAAAAAAATAAATATGTTGAAAAAGGATATTTCCAAGATCGAATTGGCGCCGAAAAAGCCTGAAATGTCAACAAACATTCAAGATCTGATTAAAAAAATGTCCTCGTTTTCACCGGATCTGGACGAAGATGCAAAGGCCCTCGAAGGTGCGGTGACATTGGCGAAATTCGGTCAGGTTAAAAGAGCCATATCGGAATTCAATGCGCTTTTGAAAAAAGATTCGGTATGTGTCGATGCAGCCAAGAATATTATCCGGTGCCACATGGCCCTTCTTTCGATAGATGAAGCGGTTTCTCAATACGAGAGATGGCTTTCAAACGATGTCTTTCATCCTGATCAGTTAGATAAGCTGCGTATTTTTCTTGAAAACCAGCTCAAAAGAGAAGGTGCTGTGAGGGTCCTTGCAAAAACAAAAGAAGAGATCCCCGAAACGCATGTAACACCGTCGCCGGAGGATGTTCAGGATCAGGTATCGGAGCCGGAAAATGCCGAAACAGAGAAAGAAGAATCCACGGTCGAGAGCGAAGAGGTTCTAGATGTCAACTCCATTGGGATTACAGTGGACAATGGCCCACAAAAAGGGAATGTTTATGAATTTAAGGTAAGGTTTCAGTTGGGCAAAGTGATCAGCCTCCTTATTCCCAGCAGAGACAAAGACGTGGTAGAAAACTTTAAAATCGGATCTGAGATTCATAATGTTCAATATTATTCCAATGTCGGCCTTTTTAATGGTTCAGGACTGGTTGCTGCGGTAAAAGAAATCACTATCGGCCCCTTACGGGGAGATTATTGTGTGGATATTGAAGTTGTCGTACATTAAGCGATGACTTAATTTAAATATGAAATCAAACAATTAAACATTTGACTTGATTCATATTATGAAAAAACGATATGATGTGTTCGATGTTATCAGCATTTCAATAAGTTCTACTCATTTTTTACAACGCTCATTTTTCTAACCGACATACAGGGGTTTTTAAAAATTTTAGGGTATTTACCTTATTTTTGATGCGGGGCTTAATATATGGCTATTTTGAATCTTAAAAAACGACAGGTCGAGTGTAAAATCGTATATTACGGGCCTGAAGATGCGGCAAGACAACGAATATGGAATATATTTATAAGACGTATACAAAGCAGGTGACCGGTGAGCCCGAAAACTGGTGTAAAAAGGCGTTGACGGTGTTATTTTTGTCGCCGATTCCCTGGCGGTTCGGCGCGAAAAAAACATGTTGTCTTTAAAAGATCTTCAACATAATTTAAAAGAATACGGAATCAGCATTTTTAAAATTCCCCTTGTGATGCAGCACAACAAAAGAGATCTTGTGAGTCAAGACCTGCCGATTATGTCTTTGGAGCAAATGGAAAAGGATTTGAACAGACAACTGAAAGTGCCTTCTTTTCCGGCCAGCGCCATTACAGGCCAAGGGGTTGGCACCACGCTAAAGGAGTGCTTGAAGTTAACACTAATATCGTTGAAAAAAGAAATGAAACTCGATCAGTAAGAATTAATATGGGAAATTTTGTTCTTGCAGGAAATCTAAATTTTTTAAGTCTCGGTGATATCTTACAGTTTCTCGGCTCAAATTCAAGTACAGGTGTTTTGATCATCAAAAGCAAGTACGCTCAAACCCCGGGTAAAATATATTTCATCAATGGAAATCCCGTGAATGCCTCGGCCGGAAATTTGGTCGGGCTTGATGCCGCCAACTCGCTTTTTGGATGGGTTGACGGAGAATTTGAGTTCATTGATGAAAATGTTACCTGCGAACGCATCATTCATAAAAGTCGTATGCAACTCATCCTCGATGCCTTGAGTATGCTGGACGATGGTCAGATCGAAAGGTTGGGTCCCGTGTCATTCTCCAAAAATTCATCTCGTGATAATACATCCAAATTGCCGATTATCAAAGGGCCGCTCATCGATTATACATATATCGTTGACGAGGAAGAGATCGGTGCCGGCAACAAAATCGTGTCGGAAGGGAAACACGGCGGATGGTTATGGGTCATATTGGAAGGGGTTGCAGAACTCGCGAGAGAAACCCCGGAAGGACTGTTAAGAATCCTCAGAATTGGCGAAGGTGCATTCATCGGGAGCGTTGCTTCATTTTTAATGCTGGAAGGAACCGTGCGAAGCGCAGCAATTTCGGCGGTAACCAAAGTCCAGCTGGGTGTGCTTGATTCCCGCCGGCTGTCAGTTGACTTCCTGCGTATGTCCAACTCATTCCGAAACCTCGCCATAAATCTTGATAGAAGGATGAAGCAGGCCACTGACATGGCAGTGAATGCTCATTTCAACACGATACGGCTGGAAGATTATATTAACGTTAAAAATCAAATCATCAATCAGGGAGATAGTGAGAAGAAATTATTTGAAATCATTGAAGGAGAAGCCCATATCGTTCGGAATACCGAATACGGATATGTGCCACTGGCAAGTCTGTATCCGGGAGATTTCTTTGGCAATATTCCGTTTCTTGATTTGGGGCAGGAACCGTTTCACGCGGAAGCAACCCCGTACCTAATGCTTTTGCAGTTCAAAAATAAATCGAAGATCTGTGAAACCATAATCATCGAGGGGGTGATATGGAGAAAAATGAAAAAAGACAATGTCCAAGGATTAATGCGCTTAACCTGATATCTTACAGTTGTCTTGATGAAACTGAAAATGTCGTGGCACAGGGTATGGGCAGAACCCTGAATATCAGTGAAGATGGAATCCTTCTGGAAACACATGTTTCAATTGATCCCAAACATCGCATCGCACTATCCATAGGTCTTGAAAACGAGCTCATCAATATTAAGGGCCATATTATTTATTCAAAACCTGGTAAAAACGATAAATTTGAGGCCGGTATCGAGTTTCTCGAAACCGATGAATCGACAATTGAAATTTTACGGAAATTTGTTAAAGCCTTTTCCGAGCAATAAACAATTAAATATTTTCATCATCGTATGCACAAAAAGGCCGTTTCTTTAAAAAGGATGAAATTGAATGGATGAGGCCGTCATCGAAACAAATTTTAAAGGATTAAATCTGGTAAAACGGGGCAAGGTGCGGGATATATATGATCTTGGCCATGAGCTGTTGATGGTGGCTACGGATCGAATCTCCGCATTTGATGTGGTTATGCCCGATCCTATTCCTGAAAAGGGAAAGATTTTAACCCGGATTTCGCTGTATTGGTTTGATGTCATGAAGCCGCTTTTGCCCAACCATGTGATATCCGCAAACGTTGATGATTATCCTGAAAGTTGTAAACCTTATCTGGATGTGCTTCGAGAAAGAAGCATGCTGGTTAAAAAAGCGGAACCACTGCCCATTGAATGCATCGTAAGGGGCTATATATCCGGGTCAGGCTGGAAAGATTACCAGACTTCCGGTGAAATTTGCGGGATAAAACTTCCCGAAGGTCTGAAAGAATCCGCCAGGCTTCCCGAACCTGTTTTTACGCCTTCAACCAAAGCGGAAACAGGGCGTCATGACATTAATATCGACTTTAACGAAGCCGTCAAAAAAATTGGGAAGCGACTGGCTGAAAAAGTTGAAACACTGAGTATCGCAATCTACAAAAAAGGCGCTGATCTTGCCTATCAAAAAGGCATCATCATCGCCGATACGAAATTTGAATTCGGTACCATAAACGACGATCTTATACTTATCGATGAGATTTTAACGCCGGATTCATCCAGATTCTGGCCTCTGGAGTCTTATCAACCCGGAGGTCCGCAAAAGAGTTTCGACAAACAATACCTCCGAGACTACTTGTTGTCTATTCACTGGAACAAAAAACCCCCGGCACCGACCCTCCCACAGGACGTGATCTCGAACACACACAATAAATATCTTGAAGCATTCCGTCAGCTTACTGAATAAAATGCCTGGTCCTAAACAGCAGCCTTTGATTTCACAACATAGTGAATTTAAATTGTCGACAAATCATCGACCTGTTGAAATTCCAAATTTCAAAGGACTATGACTTCAATAAAAAATAAATCCATGTGTTTTAAAGAAAAAGTCGTCAGGCTATCCCGGATCGATGCGGATGATGATTCTTTCCGTATCACTACCGAAAACAATCTTGATGATTTAGCAAGTTCAATAAAACATCTTGGGTTGTTGAACCTTCCATTGTTATTGGAACAGAAAACAGGTTATACGATAATATTCGGATTCCGCAGGATTGAAGCGTGTCGGCGCCTGAACTGGTCTGAAGTCAGCGCCAGGGTCCTTAATTCTGATACCGACCCGCTAAAATGCGTAACCTATGCCATTACGGACAATACGTTTCAAAGACCTCTGAATATCATTGAAAAATCAAGATGTATCAAGATGTTATCCGTCTTTTATAAAGATGGGGATACGCTGACTCAAGTTTTGCCGGTATTGGGTATTTCCGACCATCCGGTAATGATAAAAAAGATCAAAACCGTTTATGATATGCCGGAAAGGCTTCAAAACAGCATTCTTTCCAATACGATCTCTCTTCCCATGGCTTTGGAGCTTTCGTCATTGTCGAGAGATGATGTCGAAGGTTTTGTAAAATTGTTTAATGCCCTTAAGTTGAGTCTCAATAAACAAAGAGAGGTCTTGACGATAGTGAAAGAGATCGCCGTTCGTGAAGACATTTCCGTCATGCATGTACTGGAAGCATCTCCGTTGAAAGAAATATTAACAAATAAGAATCTTGATCAAAACCAAAAAACACGCAACATCAGGATATATTTAAAACGACGACGTTTCCCAGCCATTACCGCTGCAGAGCAATCCTTCCAAAAACATCTCAAAAAATTGAACACCGGAAAGGAAATGAAATTAATTCCGCCGGTTAACTTTGAAAGTTCAACCTATACACTTAAACTGACGTTTAACAATATGACCGAACTTAAAGACCTTAAAACTGCTTTTGATGCGCTTATAGAAAACCCTCATCTTAAAAAAATTATAAGCGATTCGTTTTAAAAATTAAGCGCACACCATATATGGTGCATGCCCTCCCAAATAGGTACCATATGTTGCAAAATAAGATCTCTCCACTTTATTTAAATTTTGGATCGATTTTCCAAACCGGAGGGCAAACATGTTCAATTAAGTAAATTCAATAAGTTATACTTGTATAGTTATTAAATCACATAAAATATAAGTTCAATTGTTAAAAAGTGAATATATTTTCTTGACTAAATAAAAAGCACCATTTATATAAACATTAATTAAATAAATATGGTTCAGGGCAATATGGGTATAAAGGAAAGAAAAGAACGGGAAAGGGGAAGAAGACGGCAACAGATAATGGTTGCTGCGAAAAGGGTCTTTTCCCAAAAAAGCTTCAACAAGGCAACCATGGAAGACATTGCCAAGGAAGCAGAGCTCAGCCCGGGTACAATTTATCTCTATTTTAAGAATAAAGAAGAGTTATTCGCTTCTCTTTCCTTAAGAATTTTGCAATATATGAGTATTCGGCTGGAACATGTACATAATGAAAAGTATGAAGAACCCAAACAGAAATTAACGGCTTTAAAAGAAGCGCTGTACGAAGTTTATGAGTTTGACCCCCTTGTGCTGATTAATATGTTTCATTTACAATCCAGTGAAACGCTGAAAAATTTGTCGCCCCATTTACTTTCGGATATTAAGGACTTGTCCAGGCATTCATTTACATCGATGGCAAAAGTATTTGAAGAAGGAATAAAAAAAGGAGATTTCATCGACAGACATCCGGTGGCTCTGGCTGACATCGTATGGGCGTTATTTTCAGGAGTTGTTCTTTGGGAAGAAAGTAAAAAATTAATTGACAGTAAAAAAGATTTTTTAAAACCGACGCTTGAAATCGCATTTGAAATTTTTAACCGGGGGATAGAAACATGCCCTGAGGCAACGAGTTGAAATTTTCTGCTTTTTTCAGATCGATTCAGATATTATTTAACCCGTTTGCTTTATCAGGGCCAATGAAAGAATGCGGCTTTTTCAACATTTAATCGGAAAGGGGGTGATACGATAGTTTTGCTATGAAAAGAGACGGAGCTGAGATGTTTTATATTGCCGCATGATCAGCTTATTTTACTCTTTTAGTAGCATTGGATTTTTTTGCCGGAGATTTCAACAGCTCTTAAGCCTTTCAGCCGAGTAGCGACTGACTTTATGGCGTTTTAAAATAGAATACGTTATTCAATCCAAGACAAGGACTGCCATAAAAGTTTCACTCGAGCCGGGCTTTGATACTCCGGTAATTTATCTGTGGTTTTTAACTTTAAGGAGGTGTATTAATGCCAAAGTATGCCAAAGGATATAACCAACCGGTAGATGCGATTCCAGGACGCGGATGGGCCGTAATCTTAGCAGGTACGACCATCAATTTATGCCTGGGATGTCTGTATGCCTGGTCCGTATGGCTAAAATATTTAACGGATCAAACTTATATGACGGCCCACGGCTGGGCAGGCGCGCTTACAGCGGAGCAGGCCTCCAACCCGAAATCCCTGTGCATCATTATTTTTGCGCTGCTCATGATCCCGGGTGGAAAGATCCAGGATAAATATGGCCCCTCGGTCGCCGGAACCATCGGCGCTGTCTTTATGGGCCTGGGTTTGATCATCGCAGGTATGTCCCACTCATACGCGGGAATCCTCTGGGGCTTCGGTGTCGGCGGCGGAATCGCCATGGGCATCGCCTATGCCGCTCCGGTTCCTGCAACACGGAAATGGGTCGGCCCGCACCAGGTGGGTGTCATGATCGGTATTACCGTCGCGGGCTATGGGGGTGCGGCATTCTATGTGGCACCGCTCATCAAGTGGCTGATTGTCAGCTATTCTCTCTCCGCTTCATTCCTGGTCCTGGGTGTTGCCTACCTGATCATCATCGGTATTGCCGCCCAAATTCTGGCATGGCCGGAAGAAGGCTATGTGCCGCCGCAGCCACCTGAAACAGCGGCAGCTGCCAAAGCGACTGCATCGAGAAGCGCTGTGGACTGGACCGCTGGCGAGATGCTGGGAACCTGGCAGTTTTATGCGCTGGTTGCCCTGTTCTGCCTCAACACCCAAGCCGGTTTGCTCATTATCGGTCATGCTGCTAAAATTGTAAAGCCGTTCCTTGAGCAAGGATTTATACTGGTTGCCGCCGGTGGCTTCATGAATGCTGCAGGGCGGGTTGGAACCGGTAAATATTCGGACATCATCGGCAGGGACAAGGCTTACATGCTCAATGCGTTTGTCGCTGCCCTTTGTATGTTCGCACTGCCCGCAATTGTCGCGGCCAAGTCCCTTTTTATGGCGTTTACCGCCTGTATGATTGCCTACTGGGTTTATGGCGGCGGTCTTGCACTTCTGCCTTCATATACAGCTGACTTCTATGGTCCCAAGAACCTGGGATTCAATTACGGGCTCGTATTCCTCGGCTGGGGTTTTGGTGCATTCATGCCCAAACTGGCCGGTCATATCAGAGACGTCACCGGAAGGTATGACGAAGCGTTCTATATTGCAGGTATTCTTCTTTTGATTGCTGTGGCTCTGGCATTTGTTACCAGGAGACCTCAAAAGAGAGGTGCATAAGAGACCTGGCAGAATAGAACAGCAGTTTATTCATTGAAAAAGGCGGGAAGGGAAAACCCTTTCCGCCTTTCTTTTAAGGAAATCGATCCACGTTACTGCGATCTCAAAATAAGATGAAGCCCTGTAGTTTTAATGGTATGATGCAAAACCGGCCACAGCATCAAGAACCGGTTTCATGGTCTCCCTGAGAAAAGGTGTTCCGGAAAAACGGTCGGCGATTACCAGACCCAGAATGATAAACGGTCCGAGTTTTGAATACAGTCGCCAGATACGCTCTTGAGGAATCACCAGAAAGATAAGCCTTGATCCGGCCATCGGAGGGATGGGCAGGACATGGTATGCGGTAACGGCAACACTCAGATTGAGCATAACGTCGATGACACGATCGGTCCAGAGGAAGTATTTAATATACGCCGCAGACATTGCGAGGGTCAGGCTTGCAAAGGGGGCGATAAGAGATATTAAAAACCATCCCAATTTCTGTTTTTTGAACCGGATCTCTTGATCGTTCACTTGCCGGCCCCAGCCGAAACCGCCCAAAAAGAAAACGATGGTGCCGACAATATCGAGACTGGTGATGGGATTGAAGTCGAAACCTTCATCGCGGCGCGGGTTGGCAAATGCCATGGCAAATAGACGTGTAAAACCCGAACTGAAAGTAACAATAACAAGGATGGCTACGCAGTAGTAGAGAATTTCTTCTGCGTTAAAATTTTTTAAAGGCAAAACAGATCCTCCATTTAGGTGATAATAAAAAAATTAATAAAATATAGGAAAATGCCGCTTAGGTGTCAAACGAAAAACCCGAGTAGAGAAATAGAGACCCTTTCAAAAAGGGCTCGAACGACATTTTCAAAAGGTTTTAATAGATGGATCCAACGCAAACGAATGAAAGGACAACCGTCTTAGTGATAGACAGTGATCACGATGAATCTGCAAAGTTAAGGAGCCTTCTGAATGAAAATGATTATCGAGTCTATGCCGCCGATACCATAGAAATAGCTCAAAAGCTTATCGCCGTGAAAAGGGTAGATGCAGTCCTTTTGGTTCTGAGGCACTCGAATCAGGAACCAGTCAGGTATATTACTGCATTGAGACCTAAGAAAGATGATTCCGGAATTCCGATCATCGTCATTCTGGACCGTTTTGTGGAAGATGTCATAGTTTCGGCATTAAATGCGGGCGCCGTCGACTTTATCACCTTTCCTGTAAAAGCCCAAGATCTGATAGAAAGAATTGGCGTTCATGTCCGTATACTTTCCCGGCAATCTAAATCTAAACGTAAGGGAATTGTAGACGGAATTAAGGCAAAGTTTTTAGAGGGATTATTCCACAGGTCAAGTACTCAGGAGATTATTGGAGGACGTTACGAAAAGTTAGATCGGTTGGGTATCGGAAGCTTCGGAGAAGTTTGGAAAGTCAGACACATTGAAGAGATTCCGCCGTCTATATATGTTGCAAAAATTCCTTTAAGTAAAAATTTTAATGCTAAAATCGAAAAAGAATCCCGCATCTTAAAGCGTCTGTCAGCTCATTCCTGCGTACCCAAATTTAAAGAGATCATTGAAGAAAAAAATAAAACCATACTTATCCAGGAGTTTGTTATCGGGAAAACGCTTTTTGAAGTCATCGAGCGAGAACTATCGAAAAAAGAGGTTGAATCGATTGTTGTTCAGCTTGCCGATGTTGTATCTTACGCACACGATTTTGAAATCATTCACCGAGATATAAAACCCGGAAATGTGATGGTCAGGCCGGATGGAACGATAACGCTGCTTGATTTCGGGGTGGCAAAGGAGCTTAAAGGTAAAACATTTTCTGAGACGGTGACCGGTTCACGTCCCTACATGTCACCGGAACAGATTATGGGAAAAAGCCAGAGGCGATCAGATGTCTGGGCCATTGGTGTTGTGATGTACGTTCTCTATACCGGAATGTTTCCATTCTACCATGAAGTCGAAAAAATTCTCATGGATATGATTCTCGAAGTGCCCCCATCTCCCCCCAGTAAATTTAACGAGGATTTAGATCCGGAAATCGAGCGTATCATAATGAAATGTCTGGAAAAAAATCCTGAAAACCGATACCCGAATGCAAAAGCACTCATGGAAGATTTACTCACCTCTGTTTCTGATTATGGGAAAATGATTCTGCCCCTTTACAAGTCGGAAGGCCATGCTTAATCGATAAACGATCCCAGCGCTCCTAACCATTTGACCATTCAGCCAATTAATAAGCTCTACCTTCTCTTATCGGCATATGCCGCCACATCCATTACCATGATTACAATATCCAGATCTTCACCATGACGGCCTTTCATAAGCCCTTCGATCACCCCTCTTGGGCTGAATCCGGCCTTTTTGAACATTGCCAAGGCACCATGCGCTCTAAGAGGAAACTCAACCATGAGTTTTTCGAGTCCGAATTCTAATGCAAGGTC
This sequence comes from Desulfobacterales bacterium, assembly GCA_037381105.1. GTDB lineage: Bacteria > Desulfobacterota > Desulfobacteria > Desulfobacterales > UBA11574 > UBA11574. The sequence continues at coordinate 3,673 of JARRRC010000063.1, read as the reverse complement.
GACAAGTTCATTGATCATCAAAGTCCCGAGACCCTTCCCATGAAAATCCGGCTCCACCACGATGCGTATCGTGCCCAGATGTTTTCGCCAGCCGTAGGCCACCCGGTGAAGAGTCGCATTCGCCACTACTTTGTCGTCTTTAAAGGCCAACAACGGAAAGACACGCTCGTAATTCAATTGGTCGAACCATTGGTCAAGCACCTTTGGGTTGGTGACATCATTGCGCACATACTGAAGCACCGAAGGGGTGAGTCGGTTAAAAAAATCCCCCAGTGTTTTCCGATCGGATTTGACCATGGGTCTCAACAAAACCTCACTGCCGTCTTTGAGCTTTCCTTTCTTTTTTAATTCTTTCATCTCCACCATTTTGCCACCTTTTTATGATATTAAGATTCGCCATTTAAACTCCATCTAAAAGCCTTTGTGCTAAAAATTCAGGCAGTTTTGCTTTATTAATTTTTTTGATCGCTGATGACACATTATATTTCACCAATTTAAAGCTCACCGTGTGGTTTTCCGTATCAAAAATGAAATATGAAGCTCTTGGATCGCCGTTTCGAGGTGGCCTGGAAGGGAAGGGCGATATAACTGCTTATATCATCAGGGGAGCCATGACATGCGAGACTGTAGGATAAGCGATAGTTTTTCTCCAAATCGCCTAAAAATTTAATATTTTCAAGACTTAGAGTACTCCTTGTCCAAAGGATGGCATTTCTTGCAAAGATATTGAAATTTTCGGCAAACGCAGGATAACATGCGGCCTGATCATGATTGCCCAAAATAGAATGCATTTCGATATCTCTGCCCAATTCAACACACTCGTTGGGGCTTGCATTGTATCCAACAAGGTCTCCAAGGTTTAAAATTCGGTCGATTCGGTGCTCAAAATCACCGACAACCGCTTGAAATGCATCTATATTGGCGTGAATATCTGATAGAACGGCCACACGCACGACGATTACCTCTGTATAATAGGGAAAGTGAAAGAAACTATGTGAGTAAGAGTGCTTTGAATTTTTTTCTAAGCCATTTATTAACCATTCCGCCGATATGCCAGCGACCTGCAAGTGGAAGTAAAATGAGCGCATAATAATAAATATCGCCGGCCTTAAAAAAAGTAAAAACAACCACCAGACTGGTCATTATCAGGGCGATGACCATATTTGAAATCAGTCCGGTGAGTTCATTAAGTTTCATTGAAATATATTCATGAAGCTCTTCGGAATTCATAAAAACTTTTTTTCCTTTTCTTTGTATACTCGGTAGCATGCTTTTCATGATCTCCTGAGGTTTTGAAACCACTTATCGTGTTAATGTTTTGTTTTTTAAATTACCGCAGATTATCAGAATTATCAACAGGCCGGGCGTGTGTCAAGAATCATGCATGTGTTTTCCTTTTTTATAGATGATCATCTCATTGATTCGCTTTCATACTTGACCCATTCGATATGTTTTATTATTTCTTTTAAAAAATAATTATAAATAATTGAGCCTTCGAGGAGTTTTTTTCTAAATCCTTGAATATTAGCGGAGCGGAATGGATGATCTTTTTTTAAATTGGATACTGTTTGAGTGGCTTAGAAATCGTTAGAAAGAACAGGCGCATACCGATGTCAAATCTTTAAAAGAATTTATAATAATGTGCTGAACGTATTGATATTTTAAACGATAGTTTCCTGTTCTTTCTTTACGATTCCTTGCCGCGAGTTCATGCGGTTTAAAAAAAGATTGTCCATGCAGCGGCTTGTCAGAAAAACTCCCCGAGCCCTTGTTGCGTGATTAAAATCTTTATGCTGAGATAATTATTTCCTTGCAGATTTTAAAACTTTATATCGATCAAAATGTCCGCCATTCTCCCCATGTGATTGCCATTCGATCCCGCATTCCAAATGTACCGGTTTCCATCGTCCGGAGTACACAGGAGGTTTATCAGTCGATGTTAACGTCTGAAAACCCGGTGGAAAAAGGGAAAACGACCCTTTTCCTTACCCGAAATAAAGGTGCTTTTATTAAAGAATGCCCGGGAACCCGTTCATATACGTGCTGCGGTTATCAAATCCTGCATGTGGGAACGTTTTGTACCATGGACTGCTCGTACTGCATCCTGCAAACCTATTTCCACCCGCCCGTACTTCAATATTTTGTCAATCACGGCGATCTTAAAATAGAGTTGGACCGTCTGTTTCTCAAAAAAACTTTAACCAGAATCGGAACCGGCGAATTTACTGACAGCATGATTTGGGATAATTGGACGGATCTTTCACATCTGCTTGTGAACAGGTTTTCAAAACAGTCCAAGGCCGTATTGGAACTTAAAACCAAAACAGCTGCCGTTAACAGCTTAAAAGCACTTTGCCATAATCGGAAAACCATTGTATCGTGGTCTTTAAATACATCCCGTGTTATTAAAACAGAAGAGCGTCATACGGCATCTCTTTCAGCAAGGCTCCGTGCCGCATCAAATTGCGAACGCTGGGGATATCCTTTAGGGTTTCATTTCGATCCGTTAATTTTATACGATGGATGCGAAGAAGAATACCTGCACGTTGTAAAGCAGCTTTTCGGCCATGTATCTCCCGAAAACATCGTATGGATCAGCCTCGGTACTTTTCGTTTTATGCCTGCTTTAAAATCGGTCATACAAAAACGCTTCCCGAGTTCAAAGATCATCTACGGTGAATTTATATCAGGTCTTGACGGAAAAATGCGGTATTTTAAACCGTTAAGAATCGATCTGTATCGAAAGGTGGTGTCATTTATAAGGGAGCATGCGCCTGATGTGACGATCTATTTGTGCATGGAAGACGATGAAGTATGGCAAAAATCATTAGGATTTGTTCCTTCAGATTACGGTGGTTTGCCGAGAATATTGGATGAAAGCGCTGCAAAACATTGTGGACTGGACATAGAGTAAGTGTTCAGAGCTCAAGGTTCAGGGGTGACTGCATTTTGAAAAAATATCAACGACATCTATATCCGATCCTGTTATCAATCCTATTGATCGGTTTGATCGGCGCCACCGCAATAAAACAACAGTGGGTTTATGTGAAATGGGTGGTTGATGGAGATACCATTATACTCGGCGACGGTCGGCATGTACGTTTCATCGGAATCAACGCACCTGAGATTGCCCATGAGGGCAATAAAGCGGAACCTTTCGGATACACGGCTAAAAAATACAGTCAACACCTGCTGGGGTCAAAAAAAGTGCGGTTGGAATTCGACAAAGAAATCCATGATCGTTACGGACGTCTACTGGGATATATTTTTTTATCTAATGGTACATTCGCCAATAAAATCGTGTTAGAAAAAGGATATGCGTATGTTTTGACCCGCAAGCCGAATGTCAAATACGAACGGACATTGTTACAATCTCAAAGGGATGCCATGTCGAAGAGAAGAGGCTTATGGAAAAATTGGAAAGAGAAAGAAGGGGAATACATTGGAAGTGAAAAATCAAGGCGATTTCACTCAAAAAAATGCTCCTATGGAAAGAGAATAGGAAAAAGAAACAGAATCATCTTTAAAACAAAATGGGATGCGTTTTGGTCGGGTTTTGCGCCGTGTAGAAAATGTTTGGCAGGAGGATAAAATCGTGTAACGATTTTATGAAACGCGGCGATGCCGCCGAGCTGGCGAAATGCTAAAATTCCTCTCCCCGCAGCAAGCTGCG
>JARRRC010000062.1:0-8996 GCA_037381105.1 Desulfobacterales bacterium | reverse complement strand
CTACCGGTGTCCCTATAATCTCTGTTACCCCAAGTGCGGATTGGGGTGTGTCCGATGGGTCGAAGACACCCTTTTTCGAACCACAATTCCTCCTGAAGAGGTTGCGGCCATTTTCGTGGAACCGATCCAGGGTGAGGGGGGATATATTGTCCCGCCGCCTGATTTTCACAAAGAAATGAAAAAAATAGCAGGCAAATACGGTATCTTATATGTAGCTGACGAGGTTCAGTCCGGAATGGGGCGTACCGGCAAAATGTTTGCCATGGAGCATTTCGGCGTAGATCCCGACATCATCGCTCTTGCCAAAGGCATTGCATCCGGCATGCCGTTGGGGGCACTCACGGCACGTGCGGAAATTATGGACTGGGAAGCCGGTTCCCACGCCTCAACATTCGGAGGAAATCCCGTTTCATGCATGGCCGCCCTCGCGACCATTGAAAGTCTCGAAAAAGGCTTGATGAAAAATGCTTCGGTTCAGGGAAAGCGTCTTCTGGACGGACTTAAAAAACTTCAACAATCCCATGAGTGCATGGGGGATGTCCGAGGCAAAGGCTTAATGGTTGGGGTGGAGTTTGTTAAAGACAGGGAAACCAAGGAGCCCGCCAGAAAGCTGCGTGGCGATATCATTAAAAATGTTTTTCAAAAAGGATTGTTGTTGTTGGGATGCGGCGAGAACAGCATTCGCTTTTGCCCGCCCCTAACGGTAAACCGCACAGAGATCGATACCTGTTTATCCATATTCGATGATGTGGTCGGAAAGACAACCTTTTGAAATTGAGATAAAATATTCTGTCAAAACCAAGGACATCTATGCCGTATCCGGAGAATTTTGGGCCTGCTGATAGAACGTCAGATCCCATTCCCACGTCTCCGAGCTGTGACGAAGAATATAAATACCATCGTCGTCCCCATGTATTTTAAAATATCGATGGGTCGGCGCCAGCCAGCGATCCTGAATTTCCTTGACCTCGATTTTTCTCTTGCCCAGCCAGATTCGCCGGGGGGTCTCTTCTCCCCGGTATCCGGCATAACATTCCACTCTAATTTCCACAGACTGCCTCCGATGGTCGGAAACGATTAAACTCGAAACGAGCAGTTATTAATATGCCTTTCTTTTTAGAAAGTAAAGCTGTTTTTCATTCGTGTCAAAAATTACTTTAAACGAACGTCAGGATGATTCCGGCAATTATCCTGCTGAAAACGGGACCCAAAAGATACCGTCCCCAATGAATCAGAAAAATGTTTCATCGGGTAAAATGTTCCTTTGTCATTAAAAATGTGCTATTCGTATCAGTGCCATGATGAAAAACATAAATGATCAAAATCTGAATGACGCCCTCAAAAAAATAAGGAGCGATATACCCCGCGTTATGGATGTTCTTAGAATAGATCGCCACAACGAGGCGGATCAATGGTCCCAGATCATTGATAAAAAATTGCTGACGAGACTCTCTCCTGATTTTCCGCTGACGGTCACTATTTGCGGCGGCGGATCTTCAGGGAAATCAACTCTTTTCAACACGATTGCGGGTGAGCCGCTCTCGCCTGTCGGCGGCAGCGCAGGGTTGAACCGCCGGGTGCTAGTATCGGCCCACGGCGAACTTTTAGAAAAGCCGAACTTTCTTTCCGCCCTGTTTGAACCCTTTGGTTCACGGCCCCTCCCGCTCAAACAAAAAGACGAGCTGAGGACACCGGGACACCCGGCTTATGTTTTGAGCAATGCAATTCCGAAAAACCTGGTTTTACTGGATACCCCCGATTTCGATACCGGTTCAAAAGGCGTCTATATCAATCGCGATATCGCCCGGCAGGCTTTGGAATCGTCCGATATCCTCATCTACATTTTTACCAATTCCAACTACAACAACCGCGAAAATACGGATTTTATTTCTGAAATGCTCACCGGCATCGGGATGCGGAAATGCTTCTTGGTCTACCGCGTCTATCCGAGTTTTCAGACACAGGAGGTGCAGGAACACGCCATGACCGTCGCCGGAAATCTTTACGGGAGTTTGGCGGATCAATATGTCCTGGGTATTTACCGGGCCGATGAGGACAATGCCGTGGCCTCGGGTGAAAAATTGATGACCTTGCGGCCGGTTGGAAAAGATGGTCTCTCATTTGCCGATGCGCTGATGAAAATCGATTCTGAAAAGCTCCGGCTTGAACTTTTGTCATCGATCTTAAATGACGTATTGGCACGGGCCGAAGAATTTCTCGAACAGACAAAAATTTCCAGCAAGGAACTGGGTCTTTATCTGGATGCCTTTCATACGGCCCAGAGCCATTGCGTTCAAAAGGCCCTTTCACATTTTCCCGTGGACCGGGTGATGAAGCGTTTTGTCGAGATATGGATGTCCACGGATCCGCCTTTTATCAGAGCCATGCGCAAAACCGGCAACGTCATTGAACTGCCGTTCAAAATAGCGGCGCGTACGGCAAAAACGATTAAAGACACATTTTCCGGTAGTGAGAAAGTCATTGATCAGGGAAACTTCGGCGATACGCTCAAAGAGGATTTGCTCAACGCTGTAAACCAAATGCACTATCAGGCGTTAAACACCCAAGTATCGGTTTCCGCTGCTTTTAAAGACCCGGTGACCCGGCGTATGTCGGACGCCGTTGACCGGATCAGGGCGGAAAAAGGCTTAAAAGATCAGGAGAATCCCCGTAAGGAAATCGAAAAGAAAAAGGGGACGTTAAAATTTGTTGTCTCAGCCCATCCGGTTATTTTTCCACAACAGGAAATCATGCGCCGTTTGGACTGGAAATCGATCCAGCAGTCGATTCTTTTACGGCGCGAAATCATCTCTGAACTTTCCGATGACATTGAAAATGCCCTCAAAGATTTGGCGGGAGGCTTTAGACGCAAAATGGGGATATGGATCAAAATTCGGCAGATGTTCGCCGCATTTTTAAACGTGGTGCCGACAACTGCAGCCATCACCTACATCCTTTCAACAGGAGATCCTGTGGGCGCCGCCGGAATCAAGGTCAAGCTCACCGGACTGTTCGGACTGCATGACCTGTATGCCCTTATTGCGATTCCAGCCACCACAGGCCTCAAAAAGGCGGATCAGGCTCAACTCAAAGAAATGCTGGGTCCGATTATCCAGGCTTGGCTCAACAATAAACTCAGCACCGTTAAGGATATTTTTGAAAAGGAGATCACCGGTGGTATCCTTCGGGTATCAAAAGATACGCTGGAATCATCCAATGCCCTGATCCAACGGATCGATGCCGGCATTGCAGAATGCCGAAAGGTGATGATCCCATGAAAACGTCAAATATTCAGACCCGTGTTATCAAGGCTCTCGGAAATATCGAAGGTTTTAAGCATGATGTCCAAATGCTTGATAACGCCATTGATCAGGCGCCCATGTGGCAACCCGGAGCCGGACTGAGAAAGCAGTGTGATGAAGTGATCCGCATGCTTGACAATCTGGAAGCGCGGTTTGAACGCAAGCTCGTTGTAACCATTATCGGCCCCTGCGGCTCCGGAAAGTCAACGCTGCTGAATGCCCTGGCCGAAGTGGACAATCTGTCCGAAACCGGCAATCGTCGTCCCACCACCCGAAACATCGTTGTGCTTGGACGTGAAGCCCAGGATGCCGCACATTTGAAAGAACAGCTCGGCGTTTCACATGTGGATATGCGATCGAGTCCTGCTGCCGATTCCTTGGAGCACGTGCTGCTGATCGACACACCGGACACGGACAGCACTCAACAGGAAGAGCACATTCACCTGGTCCAAAAAGCCATTGCCGTTTCAGATATTCTCATTTGCATGTTTGATGCGGAAAATCCAAAAAGAAAAGATCATGTGGATTTTCTGGCGCATTACGTGCGCCTGTTCAACGGAGATGCTCTGATAGTGACGATCAACAAGTGCGACCGCCAGGAAGAAAAAGAGCTTATTGAAACCATCGTTCCGGAATTTTTAGAATATATAAAGTATGCCTGGGATACCCCCATTCAAAATATATTCTGTATCAGTGCCCGGCGACATCTGAAAAAACCGCAATGGGACTCAACAGCCGCTCCCAAGCACGATTTTGATGAGTTTATCGACTTAAAACAGATGATATTCGGTGCCTTCAACCAACCTGGATACAGCATCGACCGACGGATCGAAAATGCCAGGAGCCTCCGGAATTACATTTTTGAAGAAGTCATCGAACAAATTCAAAAAGATTCACACACCCTGGAAATAACGAAACAACAGATCAAAGCGGCTGAAAAAAACGCCCTGAACGAGGCGATTTCAGCCTTTAACACCGGCGACTCCAAACGAATGCCGGGCATTAACGTTCTGATATATCAAAAACTCGCCCACCGCTGGCTGGGGCCCGTAGGATGGTTGATCGCGATATGGGCACGAATATTGATTTTTGGAACCGGCATCGCGGCAATGTTCAGGTTCGGCAATCCCATCCGACAGTTGGCAGGTATGGTGTCTTCACTCGTTCGCTTTAAAGAATCCAAGGCCGCCATATCAGAATCCCAAAGGCCGGACCATATCGATGCCGCCATGCAAGGGTACCGGCTTTTTGTTTTACAGGAATGGCCCGACATTGCGGAATCCCTTGTGAGGGCTCGGTTCGACACGCGCGTGCGAACAATTGAACAGGTGCTTTCAAACAATACCTTTTTAAACGAAGATTTGAATTTAATTTGGAGCGATGCCCTGGACCACGCCACTGAGACAGCTTCCAAGAATCTTAGCGGTTTAATCTTGCAGATGCTTTTCAATCTGCCGGTGATCGGCATCCTGGGGCAGTTGGGATGGATCACCGCACGGGATTATTTTACGGGCCGATACCTGTCTTCGGATTTCTTTTTGCATGCATTTTTAACCGTTGCAATTATCCTGTTTCTGAGTTTTTTTATTTTTCAGGGTGTCGTTCGGCTGGCGGCCAGCCCTGAACGGCTGACCCGCAACGCTTTTAAAAAAATGAAACACCGGGTCGAGCAGATTCAACCCATATCCATGAACCCCGTTGGACAGCAGATCGATGTGTTGTTATCTCTTAGTGCTATCGATCCATCCGTTCAATAAATAACACAAGTTTCGCGCCCTCTATTTTCGGTAAAGCGGCTAACGAGTAGCAGGGCGGAAAAATTTTTTGAGGTAAAATCTATCAATAAAATGGTCAAATAGAAACTGGATTCGTAAACCCAAATAAAGGCGCATAGGTTTAGTAACATGCAGATATATAGGTAACTTTTAGTATAGACATCACTTTTAATATTGGCGCCGTACGATCATGCTCCAGAGAAATATTTTACCTTAAAAAATTTCTTTTGGCCTGCGGTGCCAGAAACCTTTTAGCTATTCTAGGATGCGAAACCTGAGTAAATAATTTTAAACTTCAGTTCACTTTTACAAGGGATTTTCAAGCATAAGATGGTATATATCAAACTCATACTCACCGCCATCTTCTGGGGCGGAACATTTATCGCCGGCAGAGTTGTGGCCAAAGATGTGGGTCCGTTTTCCGCGGCGTTTTTCAGATTCTTCATCGCTTCTATTTTTCTGGTCCTTTTCACCTTTAAAATTGAAGGCAAGCTGCCAATTTTACTTAAAAGACAGATCATCCCGGTTTTTCTTCTGGGAATGACCGGCGTATTTTTATACAATGTATTCTTTTTTAAAGGCCTTAAAATTATTCATGCCGGGCGGGCCGCTGTCATCATTGCCGGAAATCCCATATTCATTACCCTCTTTGCCGCGTATTTTTTTAAAGAAAAATTAAGCATGCTCAGAGTTATGGGTATCATCCTGTCGGTTACCGGCGCCGTAGTCGTCATTTCAAAAGGTAGCTTTCATGAAATTATTACCGGCGGCGTGGGGTGGGGAGAAATTTTCATTTTAGGATGTGTGTTCAGCTGGGTGGCTTATTCGTTGATCGGAAAAGCAGTCATGGATGGTCTTTCACCCCTGGCCGCGGTATCCTATTCCTCGCTAATTGGGGACTTTTTCCTGTTTTTTCCGGCGCTTTTCGAAGGTGCGATGCATAACTATCGCCATTATCGTCCTGTAGACTGGGCGGGTATGTTTTATCTGGGATTTTTCGGAACCGTCATCGGATTTGTCTGGTATTATGAAGGCATAAAGAAGATCGGAGCCATGAAAGCAAGCCTGTTTATCAATTTTGTTCCCATCAGCGCCGTTGTGATGGCATTTTTTATTTTGGATGAGCCGATTACGATGTCACTGTTCATCGGCACCCTTCTGGTCTGTTCCGGTGTTTATCTGACGAACAAAAGATTCACGCCGGTTACTATGACCCCCAAGACATTCAGGCACTAGATTAGGGAGTTTGAGAATGAATGAGATGGATCAATATCTGTCACCCACATCAATCATTGACAGTGATCATCCGGCGGTAGTCGAATATGCCGAAGAAACCGTGAAAAATACGGGTAACGACCCCGTTGTTCAGGCAGTAAAACTCTATTATGCAGTTCGGGACAGCATCTGGTATGATCCCTATTATCCGTTTTATTTGCCGGAGCATTACCGGGCCAGCAACATTCTCAAAAGCGGTCGGGGATTTTGCGTCAGCAAGGCCGGGCTTCTTTGCGCCTTGGCAAGGACCCGCAAAATTCCTTCCCGGGTAGGTTTTGCCACGGTTCGAAACCACCTGGCTACCCCCAAGCTTCTGGAGTTTATCGGTTCGGACCGGTTTGTTTATCATGGGTATACGGAACTTTACCTGGACGGTCAATGGATCAAGGCTACCCCCACGTTCAATATCGAACTATGCGAAAAACATCACGTTGCCCCCCTTGATTTCAACGGTCGAGAAGACGCTATCTTCCATGAATTTAACCAGGAAGAAAAACAGTTTATGGAATATCTGGAGTACCACGGAACATATGCGGATATCCCGATCAACAATATCTTGGATGAATGGAAAAAGGCATACGGAAAGGATCGTATTCATAAATGGATTGATAATTTTGAAAGAACAGGGACCATCAATCCGGATTAACCGCATCTTAATCCTTCAAGCCTGTCTTTCCCTCTCAACTTTGAGCTTTAAGCCCATTTGCTGTGCCAACGGTAAAAAGCGGCAAATTTTACCCCTCCCTGAAATCGCCTGCCTGTAAGCAATTAATCAACATGCCGGAATTCAAGATAAAAAGAATATGCCTCGGATTGGTACGGTTTTTGCTCCCTGTTCAACAAATTGAAATCGGAGGCGTCCGCCTTTATACAATATTTGATATTTCCCCTAAAGTTTTATATACTAGAGCTTCCTAATAAAACCAGGGTAAAAAATATGGCAATCTCAAGGCATCAAATCAACAATGTTCTTCGAGTTTATGGAAACCGGCTTCGTCAAGGCAAGATTTCCGACCAACCCATGGGTGCCGATATCAATGCAAATGCCAGACGGGAAACGCTTATGAATGATATTGCATTGAATATTATTAAAAAAATCAATCGAACCGAACCTCATGCCCCTGTCGAGAACCCAGTCATCAAAAAGCGCGAAAGCGACCATGGAAAACGTTTACCCCTTGATGAGAGCCGCCATAACGAATTTATATATAAGGAAATTAATGGAAATTCTGAAACCATTAATTCACTTTCAATTGAAGATATTAAATTCTTAAGGAATAAATAAATGAGTTAGATACTTAAGGGCTGTATTATGAAAAAAATTAAAGCCATACCTGGAAACAAGATAAGAAAAGAAATCATCGATTACCTTATTGACTTTCCATTGTTCGATGCTCTCAAGGGAAACCAGCTGAATATTGTTGCCGACCATATGAATTATTATGAAATCGATAAGGGTGAAATCCTTTTTAAAGAAGGGGATAAAGGAGATTACATCTGCTTTGTATTGGACGGCGTAATCGATGTCCTTAAAAAATCCGTAACCGGAGACAGTGTCGTGATTGCCGTTTTGCCGAAAGGGCGTTCTTTTGGTGAAATGTCAATTCTCGATAACTTCCCCAGATCGGCGACGGCAAAAGCCCGTACTAAATCTTCATTTCTCACGTTAACCCGGATGAATTTTGATGCGATACTGAAAGACTATCCCCAAATCGGCATCACCATTCTCAAAGGAATCTCAAGGATACTCAGCCAAAATCTGCGCCAAACATCTTCGAGACTTGCGGACTATATATTGCCGATTGCATGATCTAAAATGAAAATTTGTTCTTTTTTTCTTTCCTCTAAGCTCTCAGCATTCAGCTCCTTTTCCTTTCAGCCTTCAGCTTTGAGCTTTTTTTGGCAAGTAACCGAATACCTGTCATAAATTAAGTATTGAGTTTAAATTAAAATTATTACATACAGAAATAATATGAAAAAACGATCATTAATTATATCCATCCTTTTGATCTTCGTATTTTTAGCGTTCCAGCACCTTTTTTCTGGAAAACTTAATGAAAAAACGGCCAAAAGAACCGGATTTGAAGTCATTGCCCATAGGGGCGTCAGTCAACCTTTTCGCATGGAAAATCTTGACAACCAAACCTGCACGGCATCCCGAATATTCAAACCCAAAAACGATTATATAGAAAACACCATCGACTCTATACAAGCCGCTTTCAAGTATGGGGCAACGATTGTGGAATTTGACATTCGCCCGACCAAGGATGAACGATTTGTTGTATTTCATGACGAGGAACTGGACTGTAAAACAAACGGCAAAGGCAAAGTGTCGGATTACACGGTTGCCGAACTCAAGCAACTCGACATCGGTTATGGTTATACCTTTGACGGCGGCAAAACATACCCGTTTCGCGGCACAGGTATCGGAAAAATGCCCACACTTGAGGAGGTGTTGCGTGACTTTCCGAATAATAAATTTCTGATTGACAACAAGAGCGGCAACAACATGGAAGTTGCGGCGATGTTGGTAAAAACATTGTCCCGCCTTTCTAAATCCGAACAAAAAAACCTCTTTTTGTGGTCACAGGATGCGGCCTTTGAATATGTCAACAGCAGATTGCCGAATATCACGAGGCTTTTG
>JARRRC010000061.1:0-8409 GCA_037381105.1 Desulfobacterales bacterium | reverse complement strand
TCCACGAAAACTGCAACAAAGCGATCAACAAAAGCCTGGCACTCGAAGCGGTAATAGACCGCAATGAAGGAGAAGAGATCCGGGTTGAACCGGGGTTCGATCCGGATGCCATAAAACTGACCGGCAATGTGACCGGCAAGCCGCCGTTCACAGGTGTTCTGCGCCATAAAGGCTGGCGCACCCGAAAACTGGAACTGCCTGTTTTGTCCGGCGGTCAGGATGCACGCATCATCGCCCCAGCCGAGGTGGAAATTATTTAGCTTCGAATGGTTATCCATTAAAAAACATATCGGGAAATAAAACCATGCCTAATCCGGTTTATGTGATAGGAATCGATCTTGGGACAACCAACAGCGTTGTGGCCTACACCGAAGCAGAACCCAAAGAAGGACGGCCATTTGATATAGGCTTGTTTGAAATTCCTCAGCTTATTGATGCGGGCGTGATCGAAAAACGCCGGATGCTTCCCTCGTTTATTCTGGTTCCGGGGGAACACGATGTTTCCGAAACCGCCATGGCTTTGCCGTGGCAGGAAAAGTCTTTGCTGGCAGTGGGTGAATTTGCAAAAAACCGGGGGGCGGAGCTGCCCAGCCGCTTGATCTCATCTTCCAAATCCTGGCTTTGCCAAACGATGGTGGATCGGAACAAGCCCATACTGCCATGGGAAGGGGCCGGCACGAAATCTAAAAAATCACCGGTGGAAGCATCCGCTGCCATTCTTCAACATATCCGGGATGCCTGGAACTACATCAAGGCCGAAGATGACGAGCGGTTGAAAATGGAAAACCAGGAAATTCTGCTGACCGTTCCGGCCTCCTTTGACGCGGTGGCGAGAGAGTTGACCGTAAAAGCCGCCGAGATGTCCGGGCTGAAAAATATCACTCTGCTGGAAGAACCCCAGGCCGCATTTTATGCATGGATTGAAAGGACTTCCGGTCGCTGGCGGGAGATGCTCTCCGTAGGCGATCTTGTCCTGGTCTGCGATGTTGGAGGCGGGACCACCGATTTCAGCCTTATCAAAATTTCCGAACAACAGGGTGAACTTGTTCTCGATCGGATTGCGGTGGGCGAGCATCTGCTGGTTGGCGGCGACAACATGGATCTGGCTCTGGCCCATTCGATTTCTCAACAAATGGCGGAAAAAGGTACTCGGCTGGATGTCTGGCAGATGCGGGGCCTTTGGCACAGCTGCCGGAACGCCAAAGAGAAACTTCTGTCCGACCCCGATACCCGGGAATATCCGGTAACCATACTGGGCAGAGGAAGCAGTCTGATCGGTGGTGCCATTAAAACCGGGCTGTCAATCGATACGGTAGAAAAAGTCCTGTTGGACGGTTTCTTTCCGAATTGCGAGCGAACGGCCACACCGGTTTCCCCGAAAAAAACCGGTATCCGGGAGATGGGCCTGGCCTATGCTTCCGACGCTGCCGTCACCCGGCATCTGGCCAAGTTTCTCCAGCAAAATAGCAATGAAACGCTGCCCACTGCGGTGCTGTTCAACGGCGGTGTCATAAAAGCGCAAAAAATCCGCAGCCGCATCATGGAGGTTATGTCTTCATGGAAAGGTTCTGAGGATGCACCGCCCATTCGGGAAATCCCGTCCGACGATTTCGACCTGGCCGTTGCCAAAGGCGCCGTATATTACGGAATGGCCAAGCGAGGCCGGGGCCTTCGCATACGCTACGGTTTGAACAAGTCCTATTATGTCGGCATTGCCGCTTCCATGCCGGCGGTTCCGGGGATGCCTGCCCCCATCAAGGCGCTGTGTGTGGCACCGTTCGGTATGGAGGAAGGAACCGAAGCAACCCTTGAAAACCGTGAGTTTGCTCTGGTGGTGGGCGAGCCTGTCACGTTCGATTTTCTCAGTTCCATGCGCCGGGACCATGATTTGGGTGCGGTTGTTGAAGACTGGGAAGGAGAAATCCAGGCCATCGCCGTCATTCAGACAACTCTGGACGGAGAATACGGCAGCGTGATTCCGGTCGCCCTGGAAGTTCGGGTCACCGAGGTGGGAATTTTGGAATTGTGGTGTGTTTCACGGGCGGACGGCCGCCGCTGGAAACTTGAATTTAACGTACGGGAGAAAGAAGCCATTGGATCTTGACGACCGGCGCTACATTATCGGTATCGATCTCGGCACCACCAATTCGGCTGTGTCCTATGTGGATTTGCATGCAAAAGAAACGGAGCGACCGCGCATCGAGCTGTTTCCCATTCCCCAATTAACCGGTCCGGGAGAGGTTTCCCGGCTGCCGGTGCTGCCTTCTTTTCTGTACATCCCCGGCGATTATGATATTTCCAAACAGAACCTTGACGCTGACTGGGGATGCCACGGCGACAATTTTGCCGGTGCATATGCCAGGGATCACGGCACCAAGGTGCCCGCCCGGCTGGTATCCTCGGCCAAAAGCTGGCTGTGTCACGCCAATGCCGATCGAAAAGCGCCCATACTGCCATGGGGTTCAAGCGAAGAGGTTCGCAAAATCTCTCCGGTGCAGGCCACCGCAGCCTATTTACGGCATATCCGCTGCGCCTGGAATCGCAGTCAAAACGATGAAGAGGCTCATCTTGAGCATCAGATGGTGATCATCACCGTACCGGCTTCATTTGACGAGGTGGCCCGTGAATTGACCCTTGAAGCGGCCGGAGCGGCCGGCATGCACAACGTGATTCTACTGGAAGAACCGTTGGCCGCCTTCTACAACTGGCTCATGACCCATGAACATCAGTGGAAAAAATCTGTAGCGACGAACGACCTTATTCTGATTTGCGATGTGGGTGGCGGGACCACGGATTTCACCTTGATCTATTTACGGGAGGTCAACGGCAGTCCCCGTTTTGAGCGGATTGCCGTGGGGGATCATCTCATTCTGGGCGGGGACAACATGGATCTGGCACTGGCACGTCGCCTGGAAGTGCAATTTTCCAAAAAGAAACAGTCCCTAAGTGGCGACCGCTGGAAAACCTTGTGCCACCAATGCCGTCAGGCCAAAGAAACCCTTCTCGACGAAAGAGCGGATTCCCAAAAAATAACCCTCATGGGAGAAGGCGGTCAACTGATTGCGGGGACACTGACGGCCAGCCTCGGGAAAAAAGAGGTGGCGGAAACCATTTTAAACGGATTTTTTCCCCTCGTAGATCCATCCGAGAAAAAACCGCGGTCCGAACGCAAAGGAATCACCGAATTCGGACTGCCCTATGAACAGGAGCCGGCGATCACGCGACACATGTGCTGGTTTTTGGAACAACATGCAGCGGATGTCAGCGGATTTTTACAAAAAAATCGACCCGAACCCGATATTATTCTCTTTAATGGCGGATCGTTAAAGCCGGAGGTGATCCGGGAACGGATTCGCGGTGCCGTTCGTAAGTGGTTCGGCCAGCCGGATGAAACGCTTCCGAGGGTTTTGGATAATCCGGATCCGGATCTGGCCGTTGCAATGGGTGCGGCCTATTACGGATTGGTTAAAATCGGGCAAGGGGTTCGAGTGGGCAGCGGCAGCCCGCGGGCGTTTTATCTGGGTGTAGCCGAACATGCAGATGTCCTCAAAAAAGAGGATCGAAACCAGGCCATATGCCTTGTGGAACGCGGCTTGGAAGAAGGGACCGATATTGAGTTGCAAGACCGGCAATTTGAAGTGCTGACCAACCAGCCGGTCACATTTGACATATTTAGTTCCAGTTATCGAAGCGGCGACCGATGCGGAGACCTGGTCGCCATAGACGACTCCCTGACCCCGATGCCTCCCATCCAAACCGTCATTCAGTATGGGAAAAAAGGCGTTCGCACCCGCATTCCCGTCCGAATTGCAGCCAGCTATACGGAGACGGGGTCCCTGGCGCTATGGTGCCGGAGCCTGGTGAGCCCCAACCGCTGGCACCTCCGGTTTCAACTTCGCAGCGTTTCAACGCCGGCCCCGGTTGCGGATCAGGAAGTTTTTGACGATTCCGTTATCGACGATGTTCTCGAACGGATCCGGTGGGCATTTGAAAAAGGGGCCCCCAACTCGCGCCGGGTCACCCTTGCCAAAGATATTTCCAAACGTATTGAAAGGCCCCGGGAGAAATGGCCCCTGACCTTTATCCGAAGCATCGCCGACGAACTCATTCGGCTTGAAAACGTCCGGATGGGTTCCCCCGCGTTCGAAAGCCGGTGGCTGAATTTTTTGGGATTTTGCATGCGTCCCGGATTCGCCGACACGCTGGATCCCCACAGAATGAAAAAGATATGGCAGATTTATATACAGGGAATGTGTCACCCCAATCATCTGCAGGTTCAAAGTGAGTGGTGGATCATGTGGCGGCGGGTAGCCGGCGGATTGAAGCCCGGTTGGCAACGGCAAATCTTCCAGGATCTTTCGCCCATACTTTTCTCCGGCAAAGGCGGCCGAAAAAGGACGCGGCCTCAGCAGCGGCTGGAAATCTGGATGGCCGTGGCCAACATGGAATATCTGCTGGCAGCCGACAAAATCAAATGCGGCCGCGCCCTGCTGTCGGAAATAAACCCTAAAAAAAGTCTTCCTCAGCATTTCTGGTCTTTATCGCGCTTCGGCGCCCGTGAACTCCTTTACGGATCTGTGGACCGCGTAATACCGGCCAAGGAAGCAGCCGCCTGGATTGACGCGCTGCTTTCCATAAACTGGCCCGACCCCGGCCCAATTGCCTCCGCCATTGCCCAAATGGCCCGGAAAACCGGCGATCGGACGCGTGACTTGGATCACACCGATATGGAACGCGTTCTGGCGTGGATGAAACAGGATCACCGTCAAGAGCAACGGTTAACACCTCACATCCGGTATTTAAAAGAAGTGGTTCCCATGGCCGAACAGGAGGAAACCAACATTTTCGGAGAATCTCTGCCTGCCGGTATTGTGCTTCGCACGGAATGATCCCGAATGGTATTGACGCTACTATTGACTTAAAGTCGATGGATGATAATTTTCTTTTAGGAGCGAGCCGGAGGCTTTCATCTGCTGCGTTATTTAGGGCTCGCAATAGTTCTAAATGCCCTGCATATGAAAGCCTCCGATTTGTGCAAAATTCAGAGAATCTTTCGGTTTCCTATCGATATGGGTACAAGGGGTCAAGGGTTCGAGTGAGGTTCTAAATAATTACAAATACTTTAAATCCTCGGCCCCCCGAATCCTCTTCTACAACTAAATTGGAGAAATATTTTAATGTTAAAGGAGAATAAATAATGAAAGCCGTTCAAATGGATAAAACAGGATCATGGGATGTATTGAAATACAGAGAGATTGAAACCCCAAGGCCTGGTCCTTCGCAAATACGGGTCAAAACAGCTTCGATATCGGTCAATTTTGCCGATATCATGCTGCGAAAAGGCACCTATCTTACGACCCCGCCCTACCCGGCCATACCAGGCCTTGAATGCAGCGGAACCATAGACGCGGTTGGAGAAAATGTCAAAGATCTGAAAGCCGGTCAACCCGTCATCGTTTTTGGGCCGAACTGTTATGCCGAATACGTTCTGGCAGAAACCGCTCAGGTGGTGCCGGTTCCCGAGGGCATCGACCCGGACGATGCGGCCGCTCTGACCGTAAACTATCTGACCGCATATCACATGCTGCACAGCATGGCGGGTATAGAAAAAGGACAGACGGTGCTGGTTTACGCAGCCGCCGGCGGGGTCGGGACCGCCGTAATTCAGCTCTCCAAACCCGGTGGCTTTACCGTCATCGGACTGACCAGCACAGACGATAAACAGTCCTATGCCCAAAATCAGGGCGCGGACCACATGATCAACTACAAGCACGAGGATGTAACAGATAGAATAAAGGAGATTACGAACAATTTTGGCGTGGATCTGATCTTAAATTCCGTGGCGGGAAAAACCTTTGCCAGGGATTTTGAGGTGCTCGCGCCGCTGGGCCAGATTATCTGGTTCGGCTTTGCCGCCGGCGCCCCTAAGGATAACTTGACGGAAATTATGCAGAACCACTTCAGCCGAAGTGTCGGCATCAGGGCTTTTGTCATTTACTCCATTGCTCAATTTCATCCGGGCCGGATGAGGCAATCCTATGACGTGCTTTTCCGATACTTAAAAGAAGGAACCGTCAAGCCGCATATTCAGGAAAGGATTCCGCTGGCAGAGGCATCTCGCGCGCACCAGCTTCTTGAGTCTGGATCTGTAACGGGAAAACTTATCTTAAAGCCATAGTACCCGAATTCATAAATATGTTCCATTGGCGCATCCACTCATCAAAATCCTTATCTGATAGCCACCTCAATCATCAAATCACAAGGATTATATTATTTTGATGGTCATCTTTTTTTAAATGATGCAAGGCTTCGGGTGTTGATATAATTGCAAAAAGTCCCTTTTTGAAATTGAAATCACTTATATCCTGCGGCTTTGATTAAAAAAGAACTCGATTACAAAGTTGAACGCCTTTGCTTTAAAAGGACTTGCTTTAGAAGATGGTTGAAAGGTACAATGCCTTTTCTGTATAAAGTTGCGGACGCTTTACGCGAAGGACATCACAACCATTAAAGGAGTTATAATGAAACGTCTTTTACCATTTGTACAAAACAAGATGAGATACTTTCCGATATTCGTTTTGATCCTCTTTACCTTGTCTGCCTGCGCATCCCGCCCTTATATGAAGGTCAATTACCAGTTGCCGGACAAAATTCCTCCGAAGCCGGCGGTTACGAAAATCCGGTTGAGCGTGGTGGATCATCGGGACAACCGGGATCCGTTAAGCGCTACTGCCCGCCAACAGCTTAAAAATTTTCACGAAAGCTATATGCTGATCCTGGCGCCCAAAGGACAAGATACCCCCATTGAGGGGATTTACGATTTAAAAACCCTGTTCGAAACGGTTTTCCGAAAGCGCTTGGAGCAGATGGGAATCCAGGTGATTGATTCCGACGCACCGCAAATCCCGAAACTGGAAATTGCGATTACCCTCTTTCACCTCGATCTTAAAGATCACAAATGGCACTTCCGGATGAACTATAACACCCGGCTGATTCAAGACGGGAATGTCCTTGTAAAGCAAATGTTCAGCGGGCAAACGGAACGGGTTGATGTCCCGGGAGTGGATGATTCCGGCACGGCGGTGAGTGAAGTGTATTCCGACTTGATCAACCAGTTGGATATTGCGGCCTTGTTGAGCAAACTGCCTCCGAACTAAAGGCAGCTTCAGGATTGTAAAATTTGAGCAGTTTTGCGGCATTTTTGCCGGAAACCGCATCGATCTGCGCCCGGGTCAGACCGGCGCTTTCAAACTCTTCAAAATACCTTTCAGGTTTTAATAAAGGAAAATCGCTGCCGAATAGGATTTTATCCACACCGGCAATTTCAATCGCATATTTGTAAATTGCCGGATCATATAAGAACGGAGAGGCGGCCGTATCAAAATAAACGTTTTTAAGATGATCTTTAACTTCTTTTTTTAAAAGATTAAAAAAGAAAATTCCCCCGCCCCAGTGGGCCAGAACGATTTTATTTTCCGAAAACCTGGCGGCCAGGGTGTAAATCTGTTTCAGAGTAATGGGCGCCTTCCCGGGATATAGGTGCCCGACGGGCTCGTTGGTGTGAATTAAAAACGGAAGGTCTTTGTCGAGGCAGATCTCCATGAGCGGCGCCAACTTATCCAACGCCGCATCATCGATGCCGGATTGGTAAAGAGCGATCTCTCCGATTCCTGAAAGGCCGCCTTCCAGACATCGCCGCGCCTCGGAAGCAGCTCCTTTGGCAAACGGATCAAAGCAGCACAACCCGATTAGGCGATCGGGAAATCGAGCGACAACCTCCATGATATAGTCGTTTTGCAGTTTAAATATGTCTGAATCTTTCCAGGGAAAACCAAAAACCACAGACCAATCGATCCCTTGATCATCCATGACGGCAACAATCTCTTTTGCCCCGACGAGTTTTGATTTCGGTGAATCGTATAAAAGCTTGAAGGCAGGTTCGGAAGGAAAATACTTATCCCTGTTTTCACGGATGTCTTTGGGGAAAATGTGGGTATGAAAATCGATGATCATATGGACAACGCACCTTTGATTTGGGCATAAATCTGATTGTTGTCAAAGCCCATGAGCAGCGGCGCCTCCGACGGGCAAACCGCCGCGCACGCACCGCAGCCTTTGCACAGCGCAGCATTGATTTCCGCGACGAATTTCTGATTGTCAAAGGTAATGGCCCCGAACGGACAAACATTGATGCATCCCAAGCATCCCGAACAGAGTTCGGGTCGAATCTGGGAGATAATGCCGCCCAGCTTGATGTTTTTCATGGCCAAAACCGTCACCGCTCTGGCCACCGCAGCCTGTGCCTGTGTAATGGATTCGTCGATGGGTTTGGGTGCATGGGCCAGTCCGCACACGAAAACGCCGTCCGTGGCAAAATCCACCGGCCGAAGCTTCACGTGGGCTTCGGCA
>JARRRC010000060.1:0-8442 GCA_037381105.1 Desulfobacterales bacterium | reverse complement strand
TCCGAGGTTGAGTTTTTTAAGGTAATCAACGCCTTGAATGACCCCATCCGCATCTTCTGCGGCCAAACCGAGGGATATGGGTTTATGGGCACCGATGCCCAGAAAAATTGCGCTGAACCCCTGTTTAAAGAGATCATCCAGGGTAAAATCAATTCCAAGTGCCTTCCGGGTCTTTATCTTGATCCCCATTTTTATGAAATTATCAATTTCTTTATCGAGCAAATCTTTGGGAAGCCTGTGCGGCGGAATCCCGACTCTCAACATACCGCCGGGTTCTGGAAGGGCTTCAAATACGGTGATGTCATAACCTTCCAGCGCAAGATAATACGCCGCAGAAAGTCCTGCAGGACCGGCGCCGATGATGGCGACTTTTTCATCCCGCCGGGTTTTAATATAAGGTTCGTATCCGCCGATTTTTTCCATCACATATTTACTGGCGAAACCTTTCAACGCCCGGATACTGATGGGCTGGTCCACGTCTCCTCTGCGGCACATCCCTTCGCATGGTGCCGGACAAACCAGGCCGCAAACCCACGGGAACGGGTTGTCTTCCATGATGACTCTGACCGCTTCCTCATGCCTGCCGTGGGCGATCAAAGCCACATAAGACGGGACATCGATGCCGGCCGGACAGGTCATGTGACATGGGGCGGGCGTCAAGCGCCGGCAAACACCGGCCGGACAATGCTTGTCGTGAATATGAGCCAAATATTCATCTTTAAAATATCGAAGGGTTGATTTTACCGGGTTGGGCGCGCTCTTCCCAAGCCCGCATAAAGAAGAGTCGACAATGATCTCAGACAAATCTTCAAGCTGTTTCAAGTGTTCTTCTTTTCCCCTGCCTTCGGTGATATCCGTCAGAATCCGTTTCATGACGTGAAGACCCTCCCGGCAGGGCGTACATTGCCCGCAGCTCTCATCCAGACAAAAGGATATAAAATATTTGGCCACATCCACCATGCAAGTGTCTTCGTCCATGACGATCATTCCGCCGGAACCCATGATCGAACCGGCCTTGTACAGGTTTTCGTAATCCACGGGGATGTCCAGCAAATCCGCTGGGATACATCCGCCGGACGGTCCGCCAGTTTGTACCGCTTTGAATCTCTTTCCGTTGGGGATGCCGCCGCCGATGTCGTAGATAATCCTTCTTAACCGCATGCCCATGGGAACTTCAATGAGCCCGGTGTTTTTAATTTTTCCCGCCAGGGAAAACAATTTGGTTCCTTTGCTGCTCTCACTGCCGATGCCGGCATACCATTCGGCACCTTTCTCAATGATGGCGGGAACGTTCGCCCATGTTTCCACATTGTTCAGATTGGTCGGTTTTCCCCAAAGACCGCGCTCGGTGGTGTGAACATATTTGGGCCGCGGCTCACCGGCCTTGTCCTCGATAGACGTCATAAGGGCCGTCGCCTCACCACAGACGAAAGCTCCGGCGCCCAGAACAACCTTGATATCGAAGCTGTTGTTTTTTCCAAAGATATTTTTTCCCAAAAATCCTCTTTCACCGGCCTGGTTGAGCGCCATGCGAAGACGCTCAACAGCCAGAGGATATTCAGCCCGAATATAAACATATCCTTGCCTGGCTCCAATGGCAAAAGCGCCGATGATCATTCCTTCAATAACCGCATGGGGGTTTCCTTCAAGAATCGCCCGGTCCATAAACGCACCCGGATCTCCCTCGTCGGCATTGCAGATCACATATTTGATATCACCTTCAGCCTTTCGACAGGTCTCCCATTTAATACCCGCAGGAAATCCGCCTCCCCCTCTGCCTCTAAGCCCGGATAATTTGATCGTTTCGATGATCTCGACCGGATCCATATCCATGGCCTTTCGGGCGGCGGTATACCCGCCGACATCCATGTATGCATCAATGGATTCCGGATTTATTCGACCGCAATTTTCAAGGAGCAGCTTTTTCTGATTCCTATGGTAATTTTGGTATTCTTCATCCACCAACCATTTCTGAACAGCCTGACCGCCGATGAGATGCCTGTCCACGATTTCTTCGACCATTTCCGGCTTGACATGCTGGTATGTAAACTTGGTGCCATTGATATATACATCAACGAGAACATCTCTGGCACACAACCCCAGACAGCCGACCTTGTGAAGTTTGGGTTTTATCCGGGCATGTACCCTTTTTTCTTCCAAGACTTGATTGAAAGCGGCGATCACTTTGTTGCTGCCGCTCATCACACCGCCGAGACCTGCACAAATTTTTATCGTGATATCCTGCTGTTGAGTCATCATAACAGTCCTTTTAAGATCAGAACGATTTAATGAGTTCTTTGACTAAATCCGGTGTCATGTTCGAATGGGTTTCATCGTCCAGCATCACAGCAGGCGCTAAACTGCAAGCCCCTAAACATCTGACGACCTTTAATGTAAATTTCATGTCTTCCGTGGTTTCTTCCTCATTTACTTTGAGATCTTTCTTGACCTGATTCAAAACGTTCTGACCTCCTTTTACATGACATGCGGTTCCCAAACAAACGCAAAGTTCGTGTTCTCCCGTAGGAGTTAGGGTAAAACGGTTATAGAAATTGGCAATACTGTAAATTTGGGTCATGGGGACATCGATCTTTCGAGAAAGGTATCGTAGTTCTTCTTCAGGAAGATATCTGAATTCATTTTGGATTTCATGAAGAATCCCGATGAGGTTTCCCTTGGTTTCCGGGAATTTTGAAATAATGTGATCGATCTTTTCCTTCTCCACGTTGCGTCTCCTCTATACTATTTGGTATTTATAGCCTTTTAGACATATACGAAACCGATAAAGTCTGTCAATATGATACTTAAAAAGATACATCCACATGCCAAAATCCAAGAATAATGGACGCGCTGCAATGTCTTCCTCAAAAAATATGAAAGTCAGCAATTTCAGGTTTTATCAAATCATAAAAAGCCTGCATTTTATTGAAAATTATGGATTGCCGCACATTATGGTTTGCATCGGCAGTCACACCGACGGATTTGTAGGATGAGTTGGAAATTTGGCCGGGTGAAAGAAAGACTTGATCCTTTTAGCAATAGTGATATATTAGTTTCGATTTACGTTCTGCTGATGTGTTGACCGATTCGGAAAAAGCGTCAAGCATGCAAGTAACTTTATATTGACCTGGATTTTCAGCAATATAAAATGCCGTCTGTATTGTGACTGCGATCCGGGCTCGACCACATAACAATATTGAACTGATAAATACTGTTTAGAGGGAGGAGAGATGTCTGTTTCTACTACGAAGAAAGTTTTTAGCGTTTGTGCCACCTGCAGCGTTAGGTGCCCCATTGAAGTTGAAGTGGAGAACGGTGCCATAAAGCACATTTGGGGCAACCCTAATCTGATTGGTGGAAGACACCTTTGCCCAAGAGGAACGGCGCAGAAAGCGACCCAGGCCGATTCGGAGCGGGTCCAATATCCGATGATCCGTGATGGGGAGAGAGGTTCCGGGAAGTGGAAAAAAGCCAGCTGGGATGAGGCTCTGGACTATGTTGCGGACAAACTCAAAGATATAACGGATAGATACGGCGGAGAGAGTGTTGCTCTGGGTGACAGAGGCGGGCCTTTTACCGATCTGCACAAAGCGTTTATCAAGGCTCTCGGATCCCCCAATTACTTCAACCAGCATGCCACCTGCTCCAACAGTGTGCATAACGCACACAACGGCATTGCCGGTCAGAGACGGAATACGGTTACCTATGACTGGAAGAATTGCAACTATGCGGTCCTTTATTCAAGGAACATCATTGAATCCCTTGGTACCAAAGAAGCAAAAGACTTTATTGATGCCCTGGAAAGGGGAATGAAATTCATTTATACGGATGCCCGGTGGACCTATACGGCCTCCAAGGCAGACCGATTTTTTATCCTTCGCCCCGGAACCGAATATGCCTTAAATTTAGGATTGATCAACGTCATTGTGCGAGAAAAACTTTATGACGCCGAATTCGTTAATAACTGGGTTTCAGGTATGAAAGAATTGACGGCTTTCATAGAGCCCTACACGCCGGAGTGGGCGGAGAAGGAAACCGGTGTTTCAGCAAAAGAAATTATTACAATCGCACATGAACTGGCCGATGCCAAGCCCTCCGTCATACTGCATCAGGGATGGATGACGGCCCGAAGTGCCGATGACTATTATTTCAGGCGTTCTATCTACATACTGTATGGCCTGTTAGGCGCCTACGAGGCTCCGGGGGGGCTGCTTTTCAATAAAAATGAGACCCATTGCGGTTTTAAACCGCTCAGAAAATTTGTGAATCTGCCCCCAAAGGTGGAGAAAAAGCGCTTCGACGGAATCGGATGGAAATATAAACATCTTTCACCCGATTACGGCTTGGGACAGATGCTTCCTTACGCCATATTGAATGAAGATCCGTATCCGGTAAAAGCATTCATTTGCTACCGTTTCGACCCTCTTGCTTCATATCCCGATCCGGAAGCATTCAAGAAAGGTCTTATGAAGTTGGATCTTCTGGTTTCCGTTGATATCAACTTCAGCCATATCGCATGGGTTTCGGACGTGATTCTTCCCGAGGCAATGCACCTTGAAAGGACCGATCCCGTAATCGTCAAGGGCGGACCCAAGCCGGCCCTTTGGATCCGGCAACAGGCGGTAGAACCGAGATATGACAGTAAACCCAAGTGGTGGATCATCAAACAGCTCGCTGAACGATTGGGAATCGGCCAGTATTTCCCTTATGATTCGGTTGAGGAGCTGATTGCATGGCAGCTCGAGGACATGGGATTTAAACTGTCGGACTTCGATGAAAAAGGATACATAGGACTCACTCCGAATCAGATCCTTTTCGACCGCAAGACCGATCTTCCTTTTAAAACGCCGACAAAGAAGCTCGAATTCGTATCCAGCATGCTGGAGGAGAATGGAATCCCCTCCTTTCCTCCTTATAAGAGTCCCGCACCGCCCCCCGAGGGCAACTTCAGGCTGATTACCGGCAAAATTGCGGTTCACACTCAAGGAACCACGCTCAACAATAAATATCTTAACGAAATCCAATCGGAAAACCGGTTATGGATAAACACCGGCGAGGCCCAAAAACTCGGAATCGAAGATAACGACCTTGTTGAGGTTTCTTGTGATGGTGTCTCTCAGACCGTACGGGCGGCTGTTACCGAATACATTCACCCGGAAGTGGTCTACACGCTGCATGGTTACGGCCGCGAGATCCCCCTTCAAACCAGGGCTTACAAGAAGGGCTTAAAAGACAACATTTTTATGAAAGGGCTGTTGGAAGTATCCGTCGGGGGGAACTGCCCGATCGCGGAATGTTTTGTGCGTGTGAGAAAAGTCTGAGGAAAGAGAAGAAAGGAGTGATGCTTATGAGCAGTTATTATTTATACCAGGATCAAAAAAGGTGTATCGGGTGTAACGCCTGTGAAATACATTGCAAAACCAAGAACAATATATCTGTAGGCCCGTCTTTTTGTAAAATTATTCCCGTGGGACCCAAACTGGCAGGAGGCATTCCAAGGATCAGTTTCGTATTCATGCCTTGTTTTCATTGCGAAAGTCCTTGGTGTGTTTCGGCCTGCCCAACCGGCGCAATGCAAAAGCGCGCGAAAGATGGGATTGTATTCGTTGATGCGGCATTGTGCGTCGGCTGCAAATCCTGTATCACAGCCTGTCCCTGGGGTACGCCGCAATGGGATCCGGAAACCGGAAAAGTATTCAAATGCGACTACTGCAAAGACAGGATCGATGAAGGACTTGAGCCGGCATGCGTAACCGGGTGCACAACAGCCGCCCTAAAATGGGTGTCTCCGGCGGAGTCCTCGCGAATGAGGCGTGAGTTCTTTGCCAAAACGATGGTTGATTCAAAATCCTATCTTTGAATAGGATGGGGAATTGTTTCTTTAGAAACCGAAAGCATGTGACCGGATCTGATTTATTTTTTATGTTCGACCTGAAGGATCTCTATCTTCATTTTTGGAATGGCCGCCAGGACTTGCCACTCCTCGGATATATCTATCGGGAAGCGAATGTGGGTCGCGTCAACCAAGGTTTGCCCCCAAGTAGGATCAACCGGCACCCATAGCCCGTTGACGGCTGCCTCGTTCCAGGCATGCAGACCGAATTCCTGAGATTCATCTCCGAGATAGACCAACCCGCTTACGGTCCGGCAAGGAATCCCGAGGGCACGCGCCATTGCCGTAAATAATTTGGCATGTTCACTGCAGTCGCCTTTCCTTTTGGTGATGATATCCATTAGGGTTAAGGGATTGACCGTATAATCGTCTTCGATGTATTGATAGACGAAATGAACCAAACGGTTGACCTCCCGGGCGGGTGTTTTGGCACTGCCGACAGCACCGCGGGCCAAGTGGAAAATCTTGGGATGCACGACAGGAACGTCGATAGTCGCCGCAAGATTTTTCTCGATTTCTTCCTTGGCAACCTTCATTTGATAGCCGCCTCTATAATTTAGAGTCACTATAACGGAACCATCGGCCCGGGCATGTGTAACCGATTGCCCCGAAGCATTTTTGAGCAGCACCCCGGATTTTTTATCGATAAGCAACTTCAAAAGCGTCACCGTTTCAGGATCACCCAAAGAAAGGTCGACGGGCACCGTATTTTTGACGAACAACCCAGCAGGCGCGTCCATATGGGTGGCCTGAGATTTCGGTTCCAACCGGCATTCAAACACGCCTCCTAAAACAATACGATAAGGCCTTCCGTCAGCTCCGAATATTTCCCGCACCTCGAGTCCATCCAAGTCTTTTGTAAGCACCTCACAATAAGAAGTCTTTACACCGGAAACAATGGTATTACGAATTCGGATGATGCGGGCTGTTTGTTCTTCCAAAGCCAGGGTTGCTAAATTTAAACGGAAATATTTGATTTCGGCGCCTTCCTTGGGGGCCTGGGCGATCCATTTTTGAACGGCAGTATAGTCTTTAAGGCCGTATTCAAGGGGCCCGATCACATGGGCGCGCATTTCCCCGCCTTGAGTAATTCTTGCTTCATACCCTTTTGATGTCTTAATAATCCGGGTTTCCGCGATATCATCATTATGCATCACTTTGTCTGAGAAACATATCATTGAAAACGGCGGCTTTGACATGAATGCTGCAATCATATGTATTTTCATCTCATCGGTTTTGACTTGCGATGGATTCTGAATGATTCCTGATAATTGGATTTTATAGATTATGCCATCCGGACCTTTTTCACGACCGGAAGTGCTTTTTAAATACCCGACCTTGTTTTCCTGAAGGTAAATCCCGTACCAATCCGTTCCAAGACTTTTCTCAATAAACTGAATAAAATGTGCATCTGCTTGGATATGATCGGATACCGGATGCGAAGAAAATTTGCCGCCGCACCCCGCCGGAAGCAGCCATGTAACAAAAAGACTCGCAATTAACAAAGAAAGTGAACGTGTTTTTTTCACTTTTTTTATGCTCCTCTTCATTCAAACATTTCATTAAAAGCTGATGGCCCGAATTTTGCAAAACCATAATTATTGTTGTGAGCACATACCTTGCCAAAAGAAATGGATCGAGAGCACCGGGTGATGGTAATTATATAAACCGGCGGTGCTGAATTCGATATAAATCCTGAAATCTTGACATTGTGAGAACCTGGCAGTATTAAATGTATCACCCCTGAGCTATTAATTTTAACGACAGGAAGTATCATGCGTAAAACATTATTAACGATCGGTGTATATTCATTCATATTTTTGACCGGTGCCGCCGGTTTGATTTACCAGGTGACCTGGCAGAAATATCTAAGCAGACTTTTAGGAAGCGACAGTGTGGCCACGGCAATCATACTGGCGACGTTCCTCGGCGGCTTATCAATAGGATATTATTTTTGCGGAAAATTAACAACAAGAATAAAAAATCATTTTGTCGGGTATGCATTTTTAGAAGGTATTATCGGGGTGTGGTGTTTGCTTTTCCCGCATCTTTTTAAAGTCCTCGATTTTTTAACAAAACATTGGAGATTTTCTCCGCCCCTTTTGATAATCTTCCAGGGAATACTCTGCTCTGTTTTACTCATGGGCGTTCCCACTGTCTGCATGGGCGGAACCATTCCCTTTTTGACCCGGGGCATATCAAGGAACATTACAGAGGCCACCCGCGTCCACGCCAAGGTATATGCGGTTAATACTACAGGCGCATTTATCGGGACACTTTTGGCCGGATTTTATTTGATTCCCAACCTCGGACTTCCGGCGACCATGGTCAAAACCTCATTTTTAAATCTGGGAACGTTTCTCTTTTTTCTTATCCTGCCAACGTTTTTAAAACAATCCGAACTTCCGAAAGAATCCAAAGAACATATGGAAAAAAAGATACCCGAACCCGTATCGGGCATCGGCATGTTTCCACCGCTTCTCCTTTATTCGATCGCCTTTTTGAGCGGTTTTTATGTAATGAGTCTGGAAAATGTTTTGATTCGGATT
>JARRRC010000059.1:0-8476 GCA_037381105.1 Desulfobacterales bacterium | reverse complement strand
GATCCAATCTGTAAAGGCGGTATGTTCGTTGTCCGGCCGGTTGTCCGGCCTGAACGCCGGTTACTTTTTCAGCAGTCGCCAGATAAAGGAACTTGAGGACACAGGAAAAGTATCTTTTACCAGCCGGGGCCGATCCTTGCAACTGTCAACCGAATTTTTTGCCGATACCAAGCGGTATGATCTTCCGGAGACTTTAAAATCATTACAAATACCCCTGATGGTTGTCCACGGTGAGGCCGATGAAATTATTCCGGTCAAGGATGCCTATCTGGCCAAAAAATTGAATCCTGAACATGCGGAATTGGCCGTAATTCCCGGAGCCGATCATATGTTCAGCAACGGAATGCATCGCGTGGAGACTGTTCAATTGGTGGTGAAATGGTTTAAGGAGCACGTGTATGAACCTCTCTGAAACATTGAGCAAGGACTATATTGAGTCACAATACTGGCAATGGAAGGCCGATGCGAATTCGGTAACCCGGGACTGGCGCTTTTTCTTTGAAGGATTTGAGATGGCCGACGGCATGGATCGCAAGGCCGATGTTGTTTATGATGAAAAACAGGTTCTTAAGCAGGCCCGGGTGGAAGCCCTCATCAGACGGTATCGGGAGGTCGGGCATTTGCTGGCCTGTCTCGACCCTTTGACGGCATGTCCTACCGACCATCCAATGTTGAACCTTTCCGCATTTGATCTGACGCCGAACGATCTGGATTCGGCGTTTTTTGCCAAAGGATTAATTGGCGATGATCGTGCGTTGTTAAAAGAGATTATCCGGGCGCTCAAAGAGACCTACTGTCGGTCCATCGGCGTAGAGTTCATGCATTTACAGGATCCCGAAGAACGAACGTGGCTTCAGGATCGAATGGAGCCGGTTCGAAATACAGCCGATCTCAGACCTGATGACAAACGCAGGATCTTGGAAAAACTTTATCAGGCCGCGCTTTTTGAACAGTTCCTTCATAAAAAATATCTGGGCCAGACACGGTTTTCACTCGAAGGTGCGGAAGTGGTCATTCCCATGCTCGATGTTTTCGCCGACAGGGCTGCATCATTAAATTGTCGAGAAATTATCCTGGGTATGGCCCATCGAGGCCGGTTGAATGTTCAAGCCCATTTATTGAAAAAACCTTATGAGGATATTTTCAGCGAATTTGAAAGCTGCCACGATCCGGACGAAGTCTTTGGCGCCGGAGACGTCAAGTACCATGACGGGTATCTGGCCGATGTAAAAACCCGTGGGGGAGCACAACTTCGTATTTTTCTAGTCAATAACCCCAGCCATTTGGAGTCGGTCAATCCGGTGGTCGAAGGTTTCGTGAGAGCTCGTCAGGACATTTTAAAGGACGACAAGAGGCGTACAGTCCTGCCCCTTCTGATCCACGGAGATGCCGCTTTTTCCGGACAGGGGGTGGTGACGGAAACGCTGAATATGTCTCAGCTTACCGGGTACAGGACCGGCGGCACCTTACATATTGTGATCAACAATCAGATTGGGTACACCACGCTGCCCGAACATGCCCGCTCTACCCGGTATGCCACGGATGTGGCAAAAATGCTGATGATTCCGATCTTTCATGTCCACGGAGAAAATCCGGAAGCTGTTGTACACGTGATCCGGATGGCCGTTGATTACCGGGAAACCTTTAATAAAGATGTCGTGGTTGATGTCGTATGTTATCGCAAATACGGCCACAACGAGGGTGACGAACCCTATTTTACCCAGCCACAGATGTATGAACGGATTCGAGAACGTCCTCCTTTGTATGAAGTTTATGCAAAGAAGCTGTCAGAAAAGGGCGTCGTTGGAAAAGCGGATCTGGATGCCCTGGAACAAAAGATCAATCGGAGTCTGGAAGAAGCTTTTGAGTCGGTTAAATCCGGTGTCTGTGTATCCCCTCAATACCGGTTTTATGAAAACTGGAAAAATTATACGGGAACCTATACCCATGACCCGGTAAAAACCGGCGTCTCTGAAAAAAACCTCATCGCCCTTGCCCGCAAGCTGAATACATTTCCAAAGGATTTTTCTTTGAATAAAAAATTAGTTCGTCTGATGAAAAAGCGGCGGGACAGTATCGAAAAAGGGACCCAGATCGATTGGGCCAATGCCGAAGCACTTGCCTTTGCTTCTCTCCTGACGGAAGGGGACCCGGTCCGTTTAAGCGGTCAGGACAGCGCCCGAGGCACTTTCAGCCAGCGTCACAGTATTTTGTTCGATACCCAAACCGGCAATGAATATACGCCACTGAATGCCCTTGATAAGACCCAGGCACCTTTTCTCGTACATGACAGTCTGCTTTCCGAAGCCGGTGTCTTGGGTTTTGAATACGGTTACTCCACTGCACAACCCAGGGGGCTGGTGATCTGGGAGGCGCAATTCGGCGACTTCGCCAATAATGCCCAATCTTTCATCGATCTGTATATTGCCAGCGGACAATCCAAATGGCAGCGGTTGAGCGGCCTGGTTCTCCTGCTTCCCCACGGCTGGGAGGGTTTAGGTCCCGAACACTCCAGTGCGCGTCTTGAACGTTTCCTGCAGCTTTGCGCTCAGGACAATATCCAGGTGTGCAACCTCACCACGCCGGCACAATATTTTCATCTTCTCCGCCGTCAGGCAAAAAGCAGTTTCCGGAAGCCTTTGATTATCATGACGCCGAAAAGTCTCTTGCGACATCCGTTGGCGGTCTCTGATTTAAAAGATATGACTTCGGGCGCTTTCAGAGAAGTCCTTGAAGATCCGGACCCTTTAAGATCCGTTCAATGCATTCTTTTTTGCAGCGGCAAGATATATTATGATCTGCTTCAAAAGCGCAGGGAGTTGAAGAAATCCGATATTGCCGTTGTTCGTATTGAGCAGTTTTATCCTTTCCCGGAAAATCAAATCAAAGCCGTCATTCAAAAATACAAAAAGACCCGGCGATTTGTATGGGTCCAGGAAGAACCGGAAAATATGGGCGCATGGTTTTTTATGCGTTTTCGCCTTGAAAATATCATCGGAAAACCACTGGAATATATTGGTCGAAACGCTGCAGCCAGCACGGCAACAGGATTTCACAATATCTACCGAAAAGAACAGGCCGCCGTTATAGATACCCCCTTTGGAATTGGGGGCGCCGACGATCAGTAAAGATTCCAAACCAAAACATCCTATATGAAGCGATCAATTTTCGAAAACCGAAACACCAACTATTCCCATAACACTTTATCCTTTCGCCGAACCGAGCGGTATAGCCGCGTTTCATAAAATCGTTACACAATTTTATTATCGAATTCTGTGTTTACATAAAGGAGCATCCATGGAAAAAGAGATCAAAATACCCAGCGTGGGAGAATCGGTCCAAGAAGCCGTCCTGGTGGAATGGTACAAAAAAGACGGCGACACGGTTCAAAAAGATGAACCGCTTTTTGTGATTGAAACCGACAAGGTCACCTTGGAGATTGTGGCAGAGGCATCGGGGATTTTAAAAATCCTGACTCGCGACGGCGAGACGGTTTCCATCGGAGCTGTTGTCGGAAGCATCGATGTCAAAGAAGTGTCCGAAGCAGCGCCGGAACCGGCAGCCCCTGAAGAAGAAAAGGAAAAGCCTGCCGCGGTTCCGAGAGAGCCGGAGAAACCGGTTCCGTCCAGGGCTGCACCCGAAGAAGCACCGGCTGAAGAAGCACCGGCTGAAGAGGCACCGGCTGAAGAGGCCCCCGCTGAAAAGGCGCCGGCAGAGGTCCGAAAAATCCTTTCCCCATCCGTAAGACGGCTTGTATCTGAAAAAAATATTGATATCACCGATATCACCGGTACCGGCCCCGGGAACAGGATCACCAAAGGCGATGTGCTGCTTTATCTGGAACAGACAGCTTCGCCTCCGTTAAAGGAACCGGCATCTGATACCGGCGCGGAAAGGGTTGCTGCTCCCAAATCTGAAATGCCGGCAAAAACGGTTCCCGCCGTCGAAGAAGATATCATCCGGAAACCCATGACACCGATTCGCCGGCGGATTGCATCGCGCCTTCTGGAAGCCAGACAAAATACCGCCATGCTCACGACCTTTAACGAGATCGATATGACGCGCACCATGGCTCTCCGAGCACAGTTCAAGGAAGTCTTCAAAGAAAAACACGGTGTTTCTTTGGGGTTTATGTCTTTTTTTATCAAGGCCGTTATCGAGGGCCTCAAAGAATATCCGGAGATCAATGCATTTGTTGACGGAGATGACATCGTTTATCACAATTATTTTCACATCGGCATTGCCGTCGGCACCGGAAAAGGTCTGGTGGTGCCGGTGATTCGAAACGCCGATCGGCTGAGCTTTGCCCAATTGGAACAGGCCATCGTCGATTTTGTGGATAAAATCAAAACCAACCGCCTGGATCTGGCCGATCTGGAGGGGGGGACCTTTACCATTACCAATGGCGGCGTATTCGGCTCTTTGTTGAGTACACCCATTTTAAATACGCCCCAAAGCGGTATCTTGGGAATGCACAAGATTGAGAAACGGCCCATAGTTTTAGATGACGAAATAACCATCCGGCCCATGATGTATGTGGCGCTGAGCTATGATCACCGCATCGTGGACGGCAGGGAAGCGGTCAAAAGTTTGGTGCAAATCAAAGCGTGCATCGAAAATCCCGAAAGGATCATGATGGAGATATAAAAATGGCACAAAAAGAAATCTACGACCTCATTATTATCGGCAGTGGTCCGGGCGGCTATGTGGCGGCGGTTCGAGCCGCACAGCTGGGGCTGAAAACCGCCTGTATTGAAAAAGACGACCGTTTGGGCGGTGTTTGCCTGAATGTGGGCTGTATTCCGAGCAAAGCGCTCCTCGATTCCAGCGAATATTATCGGCTGGCCAGAGATCATTTTGCGGAACACGGCATAAAAACCGGCAGGATGAGTCTTGACCTGCCGGCCATGATGGCGCGAAAAGAAAAAGTTGTCGAAGAGCTGACCGGGAATGTTCGCAAACTTTTAGAAGGAAACAATATTACGATTATTCAAGGTGCGGCCCGTCTTGCCGGAGAAGATCGGGTTGAAATTCATCAAAAGGATTCATCACAAATCCTTGTCGCCAAGTCGATCCTGCTTGCCACCGGAAGTACACCGGTCCAGGTTCCGGGTCTGGAATTTGACGGTAAGCGGATCGTTACGTCCACCGAGGCGCTGGCATTCAAAACGGTTCCCAAACATCTGGGCGTCGTCGGGGGCGGGTATATCGGGCTTGAGCTGGGATCCGTGTGGCAGCGTCTTGGCGCAAAGGTGACCGTCATTGAAATGCTGCCTCGAATCGCCGCTACCCTGGACGGACAAGTCGCAAGGACTTTGGAGCGAATCCTTAAAAAACAAGGTCTCGACATTCGTCTTAATACGCGGGTCTCGGGTGCGAAGATTCAAAAAAACGGAATTCGGGTAACCTTGGAAAATAAAAACGACACGGAGGTCCTGTCCTGCGATCGATTGCTGGTTGCCGTGGGAAGGCGGCCATTGACGCAGAACTTGGGGCTGGAAAACGTCGGTATTGGCATTGATTCCAAAACCGGGCATATTCAGGTGGATGAATCGTTTCGAACCAATGTTCCGAGTATTTATGCCATTGGTGATCTCATTCCGGGTCCCATGCTGGCTCATAAAGCCTCGGCTGAAGGCATTGCGGCGGTGGAAAGTATTGCAGGGCTTCCCGGAGACGTAAATTATGATGCTGTCCCGGGGGTGATCTATACATGGCCGGAAGTGGCCAGCGTCGGATTGACCGAAGAACAGGTCAAAGAAAGAAATATCCCCTTCTGTGTCGGCACGTATCCCTTTTCGGGGGCGGGTCGCGCCCGCTGCATGGGAGAAAAAGACGGCTTTGTCAAGTTGATCGTCCATTCCAAAACCGATCGTATCTTAGGGGTACACATCATCGGGCCCCGTGCATCCGACATGATTGCCGAATGTGTTTTGGCAATGGAATTCGGAGCAGGTTCCGAGGACATCGCCCGAACCGTTCACGGTCACCCGACTTTTGCCGAAGCGCTTCAGGAGGCGGCCAAGGCCGCAACAAAATGCTCGATTTATGCATCCTGATCGTTTTTTGAAAATATTGTCGCTTCAGGTATGATTAAATTTTTTGTTGGGTCGTAGCTCGAAAAGCGAAATCGCAAGCGGAAAGCGAAGACCAATGAAGCTGCTTTGTTTTTCATCGGCCCTTTAAGCGCAAAAGAAAAGTCGTAAAATCTAGGGAGTATATCATGGCCGATTACGAATATGACATCGGAGTTATCGGCGGCGGTGCAGCCGGTTTGACCGTCACATCCGGTGCGGCTCAGCTTGGCGCCAGGACCCTTCTCATTGAAAAGGAAAAAGAACTCGGCGGCGACTGTCTCCATTTTGGCTGCGTACCCAGCAAGACGCTTATCAAGACCGCCCGCGTGTATCACATGATGAAAAATACCGAGAAATACGGACTGCCTTTCATCAAAGCACCGCCGGTTGACTTTAAAAATATATCCCAAAGAATCAAATCGGTCATCGGCGTTATCCAGAAGCACGATTCAAAAGAACGGTTCTGCCGTCTGGGGGCAAAAGTAGAATTCGGAGTTCCCGTATTTACGGATGAACATTCCGTTCAATTGAACGGGAAAACCATGTCAGCCAAAAACTGGGTGATTGCCACCGGTTCTTCGCCGTTTATTCCACCCATCAAAGGATTGGACAAGACCGGCTATATCACTAACAAAGAAATATATTATTTGGATCGTCTGCCGAAGTCCATGATCATCATGGGCGGCGGTCCCATCGGAAGTGAGATGGGACAGGCCTTCAACCGCCTTGGCACCAAAGTTTATATTGTGGACCGCGGCGATCAAATCCTCGCTAAAGAGGATAAAGACATGGCCGATACGGTTAAAAAGGTTATGGAATCCGAAGGGGTCGTGTTTTATTTGAACGCCTCCATCGAGGCTGTCAGGGATTTCGATAATAAAAAAGAAGTGAGCATCACAGACAAAGACGGCAAATCCGTAACCCTGAACGCCGAAACCCTTATGGTTGCAGTGGGAAGAACGCCTAACATCAACGGAATGGGTCTCGAAGGTATCGGTATCGAGGTCAACCGCGCCGGTATCGTTGTCGATAAACGCTTGAGAACCAGCCATAAGCATATTTATGCAGCAGGCGATGTCAACGGCGGATTTTTGTTTACCCATGCAGCCGGGTATGAAGGCGGAGTTGTGGTCAGCAATGCTGTTTTTCGACTTCCGAGAAAAACCGATTACACTTATTTGCCGTGGTGCACTTATACCGATCCCGAATTGTCGAGTATCGGCATGAACGAAAAAACGGCCAAAGCTTCGGGAATCGGCTATTCGATTATCGTTGAAGAATTCAAGGACAATGATCGAAGCCTTGCCGAGGAGGAAAAAATCGGGAAAATCAAAATGCTTCTGGATGAAAAAGAGAAGCCCATCGGGGTACAAATTGTCGGACCCCATGCCGGAGATCTAATCAGTGAATGGGTGGCGGTATTAAACGGGAAGGTAAAGCTTTCCACTCTTGCCGCCGCTGTTCATCCGTATCCCACCATCGGCGAGATCAATAAAAAAATTGCCGGAACATTTTTTACGCCCAAGATTTTTTCGGACAAGATAAAAAAAGGACTCAAGTTCTTTTTCAATCTCAAAGGCCGGGCCTGCGGACCCGAAACATGTGAAGAATAGAAAGAAAGGAAGCAGCAAACATGGAGACATATTATAAACCTGAAGATCTGCCGAGGTTCGAAGACATCACGAAAGACGCTCCGGATTTGGGGAAGAAATTTTTCGAATATTACGGCGCCGTTTTTGCGGAAGGCGAACTCACGGAAAGGGAAAAAGCCCTCATTGCATTAGCAGTGGCACATACCGTACAATGCCCCTATTGCATTGATGCCTATACCCAGATATGTCTCGAGAAAGGGTCCAATATGACGGAGATGACCGAAGCGATTCATGTCGCGGTGGCCATACGGGGCGGCGCCTCACTGGTGCATGGGATTCAGATGCGGAACATTGCCGAAAAGATATCGATGTAAAAAAGCTGCGGGTTTGAAAAATGTTGAAGGGAAAATTGCAGAGCACATCTTCCAATGAAAGTCAAAGGGCGTCTGAGAGAGAAAGCTTTGGCATTGCGCCTTTCAGCCAAACCCTGGCCCGGAACGGCATTGATTTGAAGCGGATTGAAACTCGAGTTTTACAGGTCAACGTCGGATTCCTCTGCAACCAGGCTTGCAGGCACTGTCATCTCAATGCAGGACCGGACCGAAAAGAGAATATGGACGAGAAGGTCGCGAGCGATGTCATATCCTATGCCCAGAGAAGCGGGTTTCACACCATTGACATCACCGGCGGCGCACCTGAACTGAATCCTCATATTGGCGAACTGATCCAGGGTGTTCTCCCTTTTGTCAAACGGGTCATGATTCGTTCGAACCTTTCGGTGCTGAACAACGGCTCAAGAGAAAGCCT
>JARRRC010000058.1:0-9908 GCA_037381105.1 Desulfobacterales bacterium | reverse complement strand
GGGGGTGATTCCGATGGTTTGTACAACGATTAGAAAAGGTTTTGAGTGTCCTTTTATGACATCGAAAGGATGTTCCTATAACGGCGGAGTGTGTCACGAGGTTGTCGAGCAGTGCAATGGTTGCAACCGGAGTGTAGAATATGCTTCCAGATGGTATTGCACGTCATGCCCTGATCCTTCCTTAAAATGGAAGGTGGGAAATTGCAATTTTGCTTCGCATGTTGCCAAAACCTCTTCTGCCTCGAATGCGAAAATCAATCCGCTCAAAGCATCCAAGAGAGGAAACAGGTAATGTCGCTTTCAATCTGCCAATAAACCCCGTTTGACGGCAAGCGGGGTTTATTTTTATCCATGTAAAATATCCGGCCATCAGCGGTGCATGCTTCTCATCCCCCCGATTTTTCAAGCTCTTTTCACTTGACATCGTTCATGTCTGCACGCTAATATCCTTTCATAAAAACCCTAATCCATCCAGACAACTTGTAAAGAATATGCTGCATAATATGCTGCATTAAGATAACCAAAGGAGGCCTGATTCATGAATCCTATTGCTCAAACCCTTAACCAAACTATCGAAAAAGGTAACGTTCATCTTATGGAAATGCTGTCTAGTATGGGAAAGAACCTTTTTTTCCCAAAAGGGATTTTGAGCCAGAGTGCTGAAGCCAAGGAGAAAGCGCATAAGCTAAATGCGACCATCGGTATTGCCACCGAAAAAGGAAGAACCATGCACTTTCCTTCAGTGATGGATTCGATTTGTAACATACGGCCGAGCGCCTCGATAACCTATGCCCCGTCTTTTGGGATTCCGGCCCTGAGAAAGGCTTGGCGGGATTCCTTGTTTGTAAAAAATCCCTCGCTTTCCGGCAAATCCATCAGCCTTCCTGTGGTGACGTGCGGCATCACGCATGCCATCAGCATGTTTGCGGATATGTGGTTGGACCCGGGCGATGTGATAATATCCCCTGATATGATGTGGGGGAACTATAACATGATTTTGAATATCAAAAAAGGGGCGACCATCACTCACTTTCCCATGTTCACCGTAAACGGCTTATTCAATTTGGAAGCATTTGAAGAAACCATCAGGACAGAAGCTCAACAGCGCGATAAAATTACCGTTCTGTTGAACTTCCCCAATAATCCCACCGGATACTCGGTGACCGAAAATGAAGGCGCGCATATCGCCAAGGTGCTGACCGCCATCGCCGAAACAGGTACAAATGTCATTGCGGTTACCGATGATTCCTACTTTGGACTATTCTATGAAGACGAGGTTTTAAAAGAATCTCTTTTTGCAAGCCTTTGTGATCGGCATCCCAGACTTCTTGCCGTTAAACTCGACGGCGCTACCAAGGAAAATTTTGTCTGGGGGCTGAGAATCGGTTTTATTACGTATGGAAAAAATTTACCATTCTTCAAGACCGGGCCAGATGCGTGAAAAAGGTGCTCTCAGATCCCAAGTATGCGAAGGCCTGGAATGTTTATCCTTTTAATTCCGGCTATTTTATGTGCATCCAGTTGAAAACCGTGAATGCCGAGCCCCTCCGGTGTCATCTTCTTGAGAAATATGGGGTGGGGCTTATTTCCATTGGGGATAAGGATCTAAGAATCGCTTTTTCATGCCTGGAAGAAAGCGAAATACCAGAGCTTTTCAATATTATTTTACAGGGTGTAAAAGATTTGGAAAATCGAAACGAATAAAAGGATTGAATTAAACTAGTGCCCGAACGAAAATTAGGATTTTTCGTTAAGATCAAGGAAGGTGAAAATTTTAACCACCCCGATAAAAAACTACCGGGACAGGCATCCATACTGGTAGTATTTCGAGGATTAAAATTTGAGTCTGACGCAGATATTGGCGAAAAAGACGGTTTTCGTTCAGGCGCTAATCATTGATGCTTCCAGCTTTGGCGGCACGAGTTGACCTGTGGCACTTTTAAGCCGTTTTAAAAAGATTTTCGAGCCCATTTCCGACAAAACATCTTCTGCCAATATCACCATTGCCGGCAAATGGACCTTATATTTTGTACTTATCGGCATTATCGCTGGATTGGGTTCCATTGTTTTTAATTTTTTATGCCATCTCGGTGAGCATTATTTCATGGATCTTCTTGCAGGTTACCGCCCACCCCTGTCGGCCGGCGAACATTATCTCATCCCGCCAACGAACACGCCGTTTAATCCCCTCGTTCTTCTCTTGCTCCCGGCATTTGGAGGCCTTTTGAGCGGATGGCTGGTATATACCTACGCGCCTGAGGCCGAAGGCCACGGGACCGACGCTGCCATTGACGCTTATCACAGATTGGGCGGTTTTATCCGCAGCCGCGTTCCGGTTATCAAGACCATTGCCTCGGCGATTACCCTGACGACAGGTGGTTCAGGCGGACGCGAAGGCCCCATTGCTCAGAGCGGTGCAGGATTCGGATCATTTCTGGCAACCGTATTGAAACTGTCGGATCGTGAGCGGAGTATCATGTTGGCCGCAGGGGTTGGCGCAGGAATCGGCAGCATCTTTCGGGCACCCATGGCCGGTGCGGTTTTAGCTGCGTAAGTCCTGTATCGCGATCCGGTATTTGAAGCCGAGGTGCTCATACCGGCGGGTATTTCTTCGGTGGTGGCCTACTGTGTGTTTTGCCTGGTTAACGGATGGGGATCCTTGTTTAACTCAGATGATTTTATATTCCAGAATCCTTTGGAATTGGGGCCCTATCTGGTGCTTTCTCTTGCCCTTGTTGTTGTCGGATTTTTATACGTCAAATGCTTTTATGGGGTGATGCATATTTTTAAAGGCATGAAGATTCCCAATCATGTAAAACCCGCCATTGGCGGGCTGTGTACCGGTGTGGTCGGCTTGTTCTTACCCCAGACGCTGGCTTTTGGGTATGGGTTTGCGCAGAAAGCCATATATAATGAATTGACAATTCCTTTTTTATTTTTTCTTGCTATCGGCAAAATATTAACAACATCATTTTCAATCGGGTCCGGGGGCAGCGGCGGAGTTTTCGGCCCTTCCGTTGTCATCGGCGGCGCCATCGGGGGTGTTGTAGGAAATATATTTCATCAAATCATGCCGGGTGTGGTTACTGAACCCGGTGCCTTTGTCATTGTGGGAATGGCCGGTTTTTTTGCTTCGGTTTCAAATGCACCGATTTCAACGATCATATTTATCAGCGAAATGACCAATTCATATCATTTGCTGCTCCCCAGTCTTTTAGTATGCTCCGTATCGTATCTTGCCGCTCAAAAATGGACTATTTATGACAAACAGGTTAAAAGCAGGATCAACTCTCCGGCCCATGCTGGAGATTTTTTTGTGGATATCTTGCAGGCGATCCGGGTCAAAGATCTGATGCATTTGGTAAAAAAGGTACAAGTTATTCCCAGGGACATGACATTCGGAGATTTCAGGAAGTTTTTCCCCGAAACCATGCAGCATTATTTTCCGGTCGTAGATCAGCATAAAAGACTGGTGGGGATATTCTCCAGCACAGATATCAGGGCCGTACTTTTTTCAAGGGGTATCGGCAATCTTGTGGTGATGAATGATGTTGCGACCTTTGACATTATATATACAACGCCTTCAGAAGACCTGAATAGCGTCTTGCAGAAATTTACCATTAAAAATATCGACAGTCTCCCCGTAGTCACCGACGAGGATCACAGCATTCTTATCGGGATGCTGAACCGCCGGGAGGTCATTGCATATTATAATGAACAGATTCAAACAATGAAAAACAAAATTTAAAACTCAATATTTTACCTCCACCAAAAATAATCCACAGGACGGGGCGGTGATCCCGGCGCGATTTCTATCTTTTGAAGCAAGGATCTGACTAAAGTCATCGGGGGTTATTTTTCCGAGACCGACGTCCACAAGCGTACCGGCAATGTTTCGCACCATAAATTTTAAAAATCCGTCGCCTTCTAATTTCAGCACCACATATTCATCATCCGTTCTTACCAGATCAACGTTCATAATACAGCGAACGCTGTCGGATCTGGGGCTTCCCGAGCCCTCGAATGCTTTGAAATCATGACGGCCCACGATGCAGCTCAGTGCACTTCGCATGGCATTCAGATCGAGTTTTTCCCGAATATGCCAGGCATACTGCCGGGAGATAGCGGAAGGCAACGGCCGATTTAAGATTCTGTAATGATATGTTTTGCTTTTAACGTCATATCGTGCATGAAACTTATCCGGCACCCTTTCACACGATTTTATAACAATATCTTCCGGCAAGAGGCTGTTGAGCCCTTTAAGAAAAACTTCCGGACTCAATGATGTGGCACATCGGAAATTTGCCGTTTGGTTCAAGGCATGTACGCCGGCATCTGTCCTGCCGGAGCCGGTTACTGAAATGCTGCTTCCCGTCATGGCCGCCAGTGCGCTCTCGAGTTCACCCTGAATGGTTCGATCCAATGCCTGCCGCTGCCAGCCGTGATAGGCGCTGCCGTCGTATTCAATGGTAATTTTGAAGTTTTTCAACATGTTTTGATTTCGTGAAACTTCAATATAAGCATTTGTATTGTTAGAGCCTGTTACAGGGGATATTCGCGAGCTGGCGTTCGAAAAAATCATCCATGGAATCTAGAAAATCACTCGGTGAATATTCGGCGCCGCAAGACTTGCAACGCAAACACACACGGCGTCACGATTTTTGAATCTTCAACCGCCCGTCGCATGCCGGGCAGCTCGGCAAATCCTTTTCCATGTGGTATCTCCTGAACGTTTTCAATCGGTTAAAGCCTTGGAAAGCAGATTGACAATATTGTGTTATTCTGTCAAATAAAATTTAAAGATCTAAATTTTTTTATAAGGAAAATCAGAAATGAAAATTATTACATGCCCGGGTTTTGAGGCTGCAGGGATTTCTGCCGGTCTAAAGAAAAAAGAAAAAAAGGACCTCGGTCTCATTTTTTCCAGCGTGCCGGCGAATGCCGCCGGAGTATTTACCCGAAATCGTGTGAAGGCGGCGCCGGTGATTCTTGATATAAAGCGAATCAGAGACGGTGTTTGTCAAGCAATTATTGTCAACAGTGGCAATGCCAATTGCTGTACCGGAGAACAAGGTATTCGTGATGCCCAAACCATGGCCAGATTGTCTGCATCCGAACTCGGGATTTCAGAAGAACTGGTTCTCGTGGCTTCTACAGGCGTAATCGGAGAACCGCTTCCATTGGGAAAGATTGAATCAGCCATACCCCGTCTTGTCGGGTCCCTTCAGCCTGAGGGCATCCCTGATCTGGCAAAATCGATAATGACCACGGACACGGTGCCTAAAATGATTTCAGGAAAGGGGGTTGTGGAAGGAAAGACGTTTACTGTGGTGGGTGTTGC
The DNA here is from genome assembly GCA_037381105.1 of Desulfobacterales bacterium. Taxonomy (GTDB): domain Bacteria; phylum Desulfobacterota; class Desulfobacteria; order Desulfobacterales; family UBA11574; genus UBA11574. The sequence goes on along the minus strand of JARRRC010000058.1, from coordinate 4,567 downwards.
CAAGGGCGCCGGAATGATCCGGCCGAATATGGCGACCATGCTCTGCTTCCTCTGCACCGATGTCAGTGCATCACCGGAAGTTTTAAAAGAGAGCTTGGCCAATGCGGTAGATCGGACGTTTAACCGGATGACGATTGATGGAGATACCAGCACCAATGACAGCGTGTTAATGATGGCCAACGGTCTGTCGGGCGCAGTGCTTCAACGTACTGAGCATAAAGATGCTTTTCAGAAAATATTGGATTCGATGCTTTTGGATTTGGCCAAACAATTGGTCAGAGACGGCGAAGGTGTGACAAAACTGGTTGAAATTATTGTTCGGGGAGCGGTTAAGGATGCTGATGCCGTAAAAATCGCAGATACCGTTTCCCATTCTCCTTTGGTGAAAACCGCGTTTTTCGGTGAAGATGCCAACTGGGGGAGGATTATCGGCGCCGTCGGGAGAGCTAGCGTTGATATAGATCCGAATAGGATCGATCTTTATTTTGATGATGTCCGGATGGTAAAAGCCGGCATGGGCTGCGGGAAGGCCATTGAAGCTGAAGCCACAAAGGTTCTGAAAAAACCGGAGTTTGCAGTGACCATTGACCTGAACATGGGACAGGGTTGTGCATCCATGATTACCTGCGATTTTTCGGTGGATTACGTTAGGATTAATGCCGATTATAGATCTTAATTTATAACTCAAGCATCGTATTTTAAAATAGCCAAAAATATATAGAGACACTTTTAATAAAAGTTGTATACATATCTTCATGTTACATTTTCTTGGCGCCTTTTCTTGGATTCAAGAAGATTTTTTCTATTTTGCGATCATATGCCTGGATTTTACCTTAAAAAATTTTTCCGGTCTGCTACACTATATCAGTATAGTTGAAAAATTGAGGATGCGAAACTTGAATGATAGATATTCGGTGTTGAGTCGTACCTAAAAAAACCATGTCTCTGATGCGTTTGCAAAAATTTCTTTCAAAAGCCGGCATCTGTTCAAGACGGAAGGGAGAGGAATACATCAAAGCCGGCTTTGTACGGGTGAACAACACGGTTGTCACCGAGCTGGGAACGAAAGTAGATCCGGACAACGATAGGGTTGAATTCAGGGGAAAAGTTGTCATACCGGAAAACAATCTTGTATATATTGCACTCAACAAGCCAAAAGGATATGTGACAAGCTGCAGCCATCCTCACGAGAAGATTGTGCTTGACCTGATAGATATTCCTCAGCGGGTTTATCCCATAGGCAGGCTTGACAAGGACTCAACCGGACTTTTAATTTTGACCAATGACGGAGATCTCCATCACAGGCTTTTACATCCTTCCTTCGACCATGAAAAGGAATACGATGTTACCGTATCAAAACCTATAACAGATGGAGCGCTGCAAAATATTGCCGAAGGCATGCCGATGATGGGAACGAAAACAAGACCTGCAAAAATTACCAGAATTTCTTCCAGACGTTTTCGCATCGTGCTCAAGGAAGGGAAAAACAGGCAGATCAGACGTATGGTTCGAAAAGTAGGAAACCAGGTTGAACGGTTAAAACGGATAAGAATATCAAAAATAGGACTCAACAGACTCGAAGGGGGAACATGGCGTTATTTGACGGAAAAGGAAATAAAGTCGCTGACCACCTGAATCGACTTTGGGAGTCAACTTGCATTCCGCTCCATGAGCGGAATGACTTGAATTCACCCGCCGCTTTCAGGCGGACAAAAGCAAAAGCACACCAACGCCGACATGGTTGAACTTGCAAACGGATGCAAAGCCCCCGGTTTGTTTGGCAAGAATCATATGTTGACAGAGACATATTGATAGATTAAACATAAATTTTGAGACGGCGTGCCGTACCACCTCAAAAAAGGCAGCATGCCTGGACTGGGCTTGTTGTTTTCAACTACAACGTCAAAGAGGTAAAATTTCTTTAAGTCGCATGAGCAAGGTTAGTATCCCAAATGTAAAAATAGCCGTGATCGACGGCGACTTATTGGTTCGGGATTTTCTGGTCACGGTTTTAATGTATTGCGTCAACAGGGATGTTTTATCTTTCGATAACGGCATGGCCGCCTGGAGATATGTTGAAAGCAAGGACAGCCCCGATATCATTATTTCAGAAGTTGCCGTTACCGGATTAAATGGATTTGAGTTCCTTGCCAAGTTCAAAGCGAAATATCCAACCAAAAAATGTCTGCTGATGTCCGCAAACCCTGAAGATGAGCAAATTGCCAGGGATTCGGGAGCCGATGCCTTTCTTGCCAAGCCGGTGAGCGTCAATGATCTTTTCAGGGTTGTTGAGGCATTTGTTGTATGAGGTCTGAGAATTCTGAGAAGCGACACCAACACAAAAACACTATACGCGGTTAAAAGAACCCTTTTTTTATTCAAGAATTAGAGAGATTATTTCCCGACATATTCGCCATTTTTAAAAGTGCCCTTCATCTCCCTGCCGCCGGGCGCCGTAAGTGTTCCTTTCCCATTCAACTTGCCGTTTTTGAACTGTCCTCTATATTTAAGTCCGTTCGGGCGAACCAAGACGCCATGACCACTCATCATATTGTTTTTAAATTCACCCACATATTTCCCACCATTATAAGTTGAGAGGGTGCCTTTTCCATCCATTTTACCGTTTTTAAAATGGCCGACATATTTATCTCCGTTTGAAAAGACATAGGTCCCCTGTCCATTTATACAGTCTCCTTCGGTACACCCTCCAAAAGCATTCAAAGGAGAAACACAGAGTGTCAATAGTAATATAGCCGCTAAAAGTTTCATCATTTTACACTCCCATTTATTATCGTTGGTGTTATCCTGCCTCAATAGGTATGATGACGATGCTCACCCTTCGATTCATGGCGGGACTTGAAGATATGGGTTCTGATTCGCCGTAGCCGACGGTTTGTATCCTTGACGGATCCACACCCCGCTGTACCAATGCATCCTTAACCGCCGTTGCCCTTTTTTCGGATAATATTTGATTGTAAGCTTCAGAACCTGATTGGTCGGTATAACCTTCCACCCGGATCCTTGTCTGGGGATATTTGTTTAAAATGTCGGCCACTCTATCTAACTCCGTGTAGGCGCCGGGTTTGAGCTTGTAAGAATCAAAACCGAAGAAAACATCGGATTTGAATGTTGCGGTCAAAACATTCTGGGTTCTTTGAATGCTCGCGGCATTGCTTTGAGCCAGGGCCGACCGCAGGTCCTGTTCCTGCCGATCCATATACGCACCGATCTGATTGCCGGCAATTCCGCCGACAGCAGCACCGATTCCTGCTCCGAGAAGCGTTCCCGCAGTGTTCCTGCCAATTGCCTGACCGAGAAGTGCGCCGGCGGCGGCACCGATCAAAGCGCCTGTTTTTGTGCCTCTTTCTTGCTGTGTCGGGCCTGCACAGGAAAAGAGAAATGCGACAAGAACCAGGCTGACAGTTATGGAAGTTATCTTTTTCATTAAACAACTCCTTTCAGTGTTTTTAGTGTGACAAAAATTAAACATTCAATTCATAAAATCAAGGGGCGAAGTGTAAACATTTTCAGTATCCCAACGTCTATATGAGTAAGACTCCTGAAGCTGAAAAAGGATTACTTGCTTGGAGCGAAGAACTAATATAAAGATAAGTCATGCATACTAGCTCAAAACAAACATATGAGTGAGTGTGATGAGAGACCTTTAAAAAATGTTAATTTTTGTCTGAGTTCAAGGAAGGTGAAAATTTTAACCACAGGAATACATTGAGTATTTCGAGGATTAAAAATTGAGCCTGACGCAGAAATCGGGCAAAAAGGGGCGTTTTTCAAAGGTCTCAAAAGTTAAACGATCTTATTGGGAGTTACCATGCCGATATATGAATTTAAATGTTTAAAGTGTGAAGAATTCATCGAACTGCTTGTCATGAACCCGGAAGAAAAAATAGAGCTTAAATGCCCGAAATGCAACTGCGAGGAACTTGAACGGGTGCTCAGCTCAACCAGCTACAGCATGGGCGATGGTTCCGGAAAACGCCAGGGGGTCAAATCACAGACCAGAACCTGTCAAAGCGGTTCGTGCACCACTTATGAAATTCCCGGCCATACACGTTAAACAAGGTCTCGAAACCTCTGCAGCTGTTTGAGATTATGAGTAGTCCGTAAATGCGGTGAACTGATTTGATAAAGGGCCATCGCGTTTTTATGATAACCACCATCTAACTGCAAACCGGTCATTTGCTTGACGAGATGTCATGCTGATTTACGACGATATATACTCCTGGAGCGGATGGGGCGGCAAGCTAAAACTCGGCAGCGGAAAATGCAGGCTTCGCATCTATGATCTCAAAAAGGGAAACAATAGGGACTTGATGCATTTAAGGCCGATAATCGTCGTTGTCTCCGATGTTAAAGACAGCAAGATTTCAATCAGGAGCTGCAGCAGCCACATCGCCACTCTCGTCACAAAAGCGTTCAACATAGATCCCCTTCGAATGCTTTGGGTAGAATACTACCCGGAACATAAATACGGTGCCGGCGACACCCATTCCATCCCTGAAAAATTGGATGCCGTTGAATTTAGCTGGCATGGGGACAAAGCCATCCA